>JAISOY010000012.1 GCA_031275285.1 Bacteroidales bacterium
CTGGAACTGTTGCTCAATTACAGTGAACGGTTTTACCATCGTCAGTTTATCACGCGTAAGGCTGTAAATAACGATATCCTTACCCGTATGGAACACCTCCTGAATAACTATTTCGATAAGGAAAAAGGATTGGAGGAAGGATTGCCTACGGTACAATTTCTGGCTGATCAACTGAATGTCACACCCGGCTATCTCAGCGACCTGCTGCGTAACCTCACCGGACTGAATGCCCAGCAGCATATCCATGAAAAACTGATTGAAAAGGCAAAAGAATACCTGACTACAGGGAACCTGTCTGTTGCAGAAATAGCTTATCACCTGGGATTTGAGCATCCTCAATCGTTCAGTAAGATATTCCGTAAGAAAACCAGCCTCAGTCCCCGGGAATATAAACAATCTCTTAACTAAGGAAATAATCTAAGGTATGAAAATAGCAGTTGTAGGTGCAACAGGCCTCACTGGAGGTGCTGTTACAGAACTTGCTTTGAGTAAAGGATATGAAGTTGTTGCCGTTGCAAGAAATCCCCGGAAAATACATCCGGCAGAACGCCTGACGGCCGTCGAAGGGAATGTGATGGATGCCACATCGCTTGTTGCCGCCTTTAAAGGAGTCGATGCTGTGATCAGTTGTTTTGGACCTACCGGTGGCCGGAATCCGGTTACACTCATGTCTGAAGGAACAGCAAATATCACGGCAGCCTGTGCCAAAGCAGATGTGAGGAAGCTGGTGATGATGAGCGGCATTCTTCAAAGTGACGGCAAAGAGCTTTCCCTTATTAACCGCTTTCTTATAAAGATCATACGGCTGTTTTATTATCGGATTTACAGGGATAAGATCATTGCTGAAAAGACGCTGCAAAACAGTGGGCTTGACTGGGTGATTGTAAGGCCGGCAGGACTGAGTAAAACGCAAGGGGATGGAGATTATAGAGCTGGTTACAAAGCACGGATATCCCCTTTTAAACCTTTGTCTTATATGGATTGTGCAGCTTTTCTGTTACGGACCATAACGAAAAAAGAGTGGAATAAAAAGATCATTCATGTAGGAAAATTATAATTTAAACTATTGCCTTTTCTTACCCTGAAAGTTTTCGCCATTCTGTATCATGATCATCATTCTGGCAATCCGGTCGACTTTCGTTTGCTCCGTTTTTGCCGAATAGATCCAATCGATAAAAGCTTTTTTCTCTCCGTCACCATATGTTTCAAATTTCTCAGAAACGCCATCTTCATACTTCATGCATAAGATCAATTCTTCCGGAATTTCAGTAGGTGTATTGTCCTCATAAATAATAATGTGCACAGTATCACCGGCCTGTTTATTTATTTTTTTCCTTAGTGGCGAACTGACAGCTAAGAATAAATGGCTATTTCCAAGGGGCATCAGGCGGACATTAGAAAATTCATGACTATCTATCCTGCCCTTTACCTTCAACATTCCGAAAGGTGCCCTGGACATAGGTATTTCGGGTATCTCAGCATAAGTCCATCCTCCCTTTCCTTCAAACTTCTGTAATAAATAGTCTTTATCTACCAATGATTCTTCCATCTTTATTTTCTGTTCTGTCGATTAACAAAGAAATATTTTCTATCAATCGGATAATCTCACCCATGCGATCAGCTCGCTATCCCTGCCGCCGCAACCATAACAGAAAACAGCGATCATGGTTTCGTCAGCAGCGACGCCATAACACTTTTCGTTATTTGAAATTTCAACCTGAACAGCCAGATACCTTTTATTATCATCCAGAATTTTGCCTGTTTTCCCATTAGGCAAAACACTTTCCAGATTTATATAATCGCCGTTTAATTCTTCAAAATGGTCCACCTTTTCAAGTTCAGGTATACCAAGTGTTTTAAGCCGTGAAATGATTTTGCCTTCTACCATATTTTCTGATTTAGTTCTTCTATTCCTATACAAAGATAAATGTTATTTCCTTTCCATTTCAATCATACAAATGGAACAACCTACACCTATCTTATTGATAACAAACCCGATACGTCAAAATCGACAAATTGAACTTTCAATCAGCATTTGATAAAGGAGTAGCCTATCAAGTGCTATTTTTAAATCGCCTTTAATTCAATCTTTTATTAAATGCCGGTATCAAAAATAAAATGGTCCCGAGTAAAAAGATAACGGTCAATACATATAGGACCGGACTATCTATTCTTAAAAAAATAAATTGTTGTATGGTCCGGATAAACCAAAAACCTGATGTGCCTATCAAAAACCATTTCCCTAATTTCGTCGATCTGAGCTCGGTCGGAAAAACAAAACAAATCACAGCTGTAAGAATAAAGTAGTAAATGATTTGAATGTTTAAGATTTGCATGATTCCACTATTTACAATGGTTAATTTATTCAATTCACTGTCCCACTTCCATAGCTTCCAGAATCCGGAATGAAAAAAAGCAAAGGCCATGTTATAAAGTCCGCCTAAAAAAATTATTGTTTTCATGTGAATAAAATTTGATTTTCAATGGTCACATGGAACCTTTAGCTCATCGATTCCATTTAATTCGTTTAATATATCGATAATACGCCATAGATAATCATTACGGTGGATGAACGGTAATGTTCATGGCTATTTCATCTTATCTTTTTTTAGTATTATTCATTGCGACACTGCCACCAAATTGATATTAGCGGTGGTTGTTTATTCAAATCGTTTCATTTGTTTTCCATTTTTTTAATCCGCCGAGCAGAAACAGAAGTCCGATAAGCACTGCGATCAACGAATAAATTGTCTCTAATATAGAGCCTGTTTGCTGGAAAATAAGTCCGCCAACTCCCCGGAACAAATAAATTCCTGCAATTATAAAAACCGCAGGTTTTAATAATGGTAGTTTTCTGATTATGTTGTCCGCTGAAAGCCCATACAAGCCAAAAACACCAAAGATCATTGCAACAAAGATTGTCAATAAATAAGGTAATGCTGAATGAAGCTGAGCAAGACGGGCCATTTCTGTCCCAATACCGGTTATTTCAAACATTTTCCCAGCACATAATAGTCCGACAATATGTCCGACAGCAATGAAAATATTTATATATCCACCAAGTTTTAGCATAGTTTTCCGATATTCTATTTTTGATTATTTCTGTCACGAAGTTTTTGAAGTTTATTATCGCGAAAAACAAAATACAGATTTTTAAAATCCTCTTGTGAAATATTGGGTTTTAATTGTTGTACGCCGATCATTGTACCATATTCAAGTGTAGCATAATTCTCTGCTTCTTTTGCTCCCATTCCTATTTGCTTATTTAAACTGATCAGGTAATCCAAGCGCATATTATCAACATCTTGCATATATCGCCGTACTATTTCATTTGAAAAACTCCATGCACGGATTACCTGTTCTGCTTTCTGTGAAACTGATGATGCAAGGTCATTCAGCCTGATAAATTTTTCATCTATCTTAACCATCATATCGGTAGCCCTGATGAGATTAACAGTGTTCTTTTCCAGCCAATATTTCATCAAAGCTTCGATATATCCATCAATATTCCTGAAGTGATGGTAAAATGATCCTTTAGTGATTTGTAAAAGAAAACAAAGGTTATCAATGGTTACCTTTTGGAAACCATCATTCGCTAATACTTTCAGGCCTTCTTCAAGCCATGCGGCCTTTTCTAACTTTTTCATTTTGTATCGATATCTTTGCATACCATACTGTATGGTATGCAAAGATATTGTGTTTTCCTGAAATATGATATATTAAATCATGATTTATTACAAATATCTGATCAGATAAACGCATGTCAAACACAATAGACTATCAGTCAGAGACATTTACTCCCTCAGGTTATATGTAATTTTATGTAAGTATGGTTTCTACTTTTCGTCACTTCTCAGGCTTCATTTTTAAACCGGAGATGTTCCGATTTTTTCTACCTTTAGCAGATAAACAATCCTAAAAAACTCAAATTATGGCAGAAGTCATCAAAACATATATAGAAAAAGTTCCTGCACAACAGTTTATCGGAATCAGTTACTCATCAAAAGACCGGGATGAAAAACTAACGTTTGGTGCAAAATGGACAGAATGGATGGAAAAAGGATATTTTGACACCATCCTGAAAGCCAATCCGGATATGGCTTCGGATGGAACCACTTATGCATGTATGCGGATGACTGATAACGGCAATGATATTGATTACCGGATTGGGCTGGTGGCTCCCGAAGATGCACAGGTCCCGGAAGGGTTCAGCAGTATTGACCTGCCTGCCGGAGAATTGGGCGTATGCTGGTTCAGGGGTAATAGTCAAAAAAATGATATTTACCTTGAACAAGACAAATGCGCCAAAGCACTAACGGATAAAGGTTTTACCATTCACCCGGGTTCGTTCTTTTTTGAACGTTATGTACCCGAACGGTTTACAGAAGATCAAAACGAAAATGTGATCCTGGATGTTTGTTTGCTGAGTTGACCACTGAATCTGAAGCCATTATCTTTATTTTGCCGGTTAATAGAGACGTCCATGTAACCAGTTAAGGAAAAGTCCTGCTCCAATTCCCTTGTTATAGGAAGCATGTTAAAACAGGACTTTTGCTATACTTAACCATATGGCTCAGTTCAGTTGAATATTCCTGTCCACACCTATTTCCTCTAAAAAGTATTTATCATGGGAAACTACCAATACCGTACCCGAATATTCATTGATAGCAGATCTTAATATCTCAATGTTCTGAATATCCAGATTATTGGTCGGCTCGTCCAATATAAAGAGATCAGGTGCATGATTGCTGATCATCAGGCAGCACAAAACCAACCGCATTTTCTCTCCCCCGCTCAACACATTACACGGTTTATTCCAAAAATCCTTATTGAACAGATACCTGTTTAACCGGGTTTTTACCTCATGTTCCGGTAATGCATCCCGGTTATACAATTGTCCCTGTTCATAAACGGTCAGATGATTTTGTACCAGCGAATAATCCTGATCAATATACACAGCATTGAATTTTGATCGCTTCAATGTTCCCGATGTTGGCTGAAGTTCACCCAAAATGATTTTGATCAAAGTGGTTTTTCCCGATCCGTTTTTTCCTTCTATATGGATGCGTTCTCCGCTTTTGATCTGAAAATTAAGCGCTTCATGCCACAATGGATGTGGTCCATAAGCAAAATTGATGTCCTGGGCTGTGACTAAAATCTTTCCGGAATGAAGTGAAGCATCCTCAAAATCCATTTTCATGATCCTGTTTGATGGAAGCTTCTGCTGTACTTGCTTCAATTCATCGCCGATCCCTTCTATCTTATGAGTATGGATGCCTTTTAATTTTGCCGTACTTTTCTCGGCTTTCCCCTTTAGCTTATCCATTAACGCAGGCAGGGCATTCTCTTTTTCCTTTCTTTTCTGTCCCCTGACATTTTGTTTTTCCTTACGTTCAAGTGCTTCTCTTGCCGTCTTTTTAGCCAGCCTGAGTTGCTTTTCTTTTTCATTCACCTGATTCAATAAAGCATTCAGTTGTTCTTCTTTACGTGCTTTATAAAATTCATAATTTCCCCCGTATATCACGATCTCTTCCTTTTCCAGTTCATAAATGGGATGCAGAAGGTTCAGTAATGTACGGTCATGGCTGACCACCATCATGGTACAGGGAGTAGATTCCATCCAACGATATAAACTATCCCTGCTGCTGGTATCCAAATGATTGGTCGGTTCATCGAGTAATATTATTTCCGGCTGATGAATATTGGTTCCGGAAAGAAAAACTTTAGTTTTTTCACCGCCGCTCAGATCTTTCATTTTTTGTGTGAATGAGATATCCTTAAGCCCCCATTCGGAAAGGGCCGCGTAACATCTTTCTTCGATACTCCAATCATCATTCAGTACAGAGAGAGACTCATCAGACACATTGCCATCCAGGATATGATAGAAAGCCTCCAGTTTTTTATCAACACGTAAAGCTTCTGCAACCGTCATCTCATCAAACTGTCCGAAATGCTGAGGTATATAATAGGGTTCAGAAGAGACTTTTACAGTTCCCTGGGCAGGTGTCAGGATTCCGGCAATGATTTTTAAAAGTGTGGATTTTCCTGATCCGTTATTTCCGATCAAGGCAATTTTATCCCGCTCCTGTACAGTAAAACTAATATTATGAAATAGGTTTTCCCTATCAGGATGTAGATAGGTGATATTTTGGACTATGATACTCATCATTTTTCTTTTTGAAGGTTGAAAACTCCGATAAAACAAACTCTACCGCTTTTTAATCTTCATACAAGATAAAAGCCGATACGATAAAAACTAAAAATGTATTTTTGGATTCATAAGGGAGATGTTGCCGATAGACAACTGAAAATATTGATAAGAAATAAGTATTCACCGGGCAAATGTCCCGGCATTCTTTGTATGTACTATTTCTTGATCAAGATCACATCTTCCCTCCTATTTATTAATGGGCTAGTAATTTCAACTACAAAATTAACTATTTTTTTGATTGTTAATCAAAAACCATACAAATTTTTAAAGTGTTGGGTAATTAGTTCTGCCTTAGCAAAAAGAATTCGGGATTTCTGTGTATGCCGAATAATCAAAGAAAGCTATCCGGAACCGGATAGCTTTCTTTGATTATTCCTGAAGCAAGATCATGCAACCACCCAAAGGAGGGATGCAATGATCTGCCAAATTCCTAATATTATTGCGATAATACCCAGATTTCCCTGTAAAGGAACGAGCTTTTTTAATAATTGTTCCCCCTTTTCTGCAGCTGTCGGGTTCTTCGACAATACATATTTGCTGATCATTCCATAACCGAGTATAAAGCCCAGGGAAGCCTCTACTGCAGCTACCAATAACCAGGTCAACCAATAAACAGGAATTTTTGAAAGCAATCCTATATTGATTATACAATCAATGATTCCCCATAATCCGAAAATGGCAAATACTAACCCTATCCAACCCTGGTAAGGAGCGACCTTATCAAATAACTCCTTTGCGTCTGGCCTTTTCGATAATAACAATGAAGGAACGGCCAAAAGGCCCAGTAAAATAAGTGTGATTCCGTAGATCATAATTAAATATATTTAAGTAATACTAATAAAATAATGACATATTTTATAACCGTAATCAATTTGATCAATGCGATTTTAGAAAACAAAAAAAGCACTGAGTGCTTTTTTTAAGAAATTGATTATTATAACAACGGAATATCTGTCCATTGTTTATTTTTAAATATCCGCACTGTGCGGTATCCTGTTTCCTTTAAGGTTGCTACTGCCTGGTCAAAACCATAATCAAGCATCCCGGCCGCATGAGCATCCGAACTGATGGTGACCGGAATATTCATTTGATACATTTCCTTAATGACCCACTTTCCGGGATAAAAGTCATTGGTATTGCCTTTTTGCATACCACGGGTATTGATCTCTACCACACAATCCGAAGCTGCGATCTCTTCCAATGTATTCATCACCTGCTCTTTAAAATAAGGGTGGGTTTCCGGGATCATACAACCCGGTCGATATTGTATTTTTATTTTATCCATGTGTCCAATAATATCCGGTTTCATGGTACGTACCATATTCCTCGTGTTTTCGAAATACCAGCGGATAGGAAGCAACGGATCGTTTCCGGCAATCTCTTTCCACCCCGTAAGGAATTCATCATGTGGACCATCAATACACCAACCGGTACCGTCTGCATAAGTCCCGATAAAATGTATGGATCCGATGATATAGTCCCATGAATAACCGGAATATAGCTCACGTGTCTGTTCCATCTTATCCGGAAAGAAGTCGGCTTCAAGGCCACAGTATATTTCCAGATGATCCATATAGTTTTCTTTGAGATGCTGAATCTCAGCATGATAATCTTTTACAGATGACAATGGTAAAGTCCAGGAAGTGGGAAAAAGAACCGGTGCATGAGCAGAAAAACCCAGAATAGAAAAATTTTTCCCGATTGCTTCTTCAATATAGTTTACTGCTGAAGCTTTCCCATCACAAAAAAAAGTATGGGTATGGTAATTGGTTTTCATTGGAAGTTCCCCTTTTTTGATTTAAGGGTATACGTAACTATCCTGCTTTTGTTTCGTTTGCCATCCATTGAAGTGACATCATAATATAACAGTATTTATTTTTTCAAATAACCGGTTTCACTAATTCTCCATACCCGCATAAACAAAGGCAAAGCGCGTATTTTTCTCTTACCCAAAACTTTATCGGTTGGTATAAAATTGATTAATTAAAACTTTTTTCAAAATCATACGTATAAGTTAATATAGATAAGTAACCGTTTTTTCATTTGAAATAGATACTTTAAAAAAATGAGACAATTAAAAATTTCCCAACAGATCACTTCACGTTCGGAATTGTCACTAGATAAATACTTATCAGATATTTCAAAACTTCAATTAATATCTGTTGAAGAAGAAGTGGCTCTTTCACAGCGTGTAAGGGCTGGAGACATGGAAGCACTGAAAAAAATAGTCCAAGCAAATCTACGGTTTGTCGTATCGGTATCCAAACAATACCAAAACCTTGGATTGAGCCTTCCCGATTTAATCAATGAAGGAAATGTAGGCTTAATCAAGGCGGCTCAACGATTTGACGAAACCAGAGGTTTTCGTTTTATATCGTATGCCGTATGGTGGATCAGGCAATCAATCATCCAGGCTCTGGCTGAACAATCAAGAACCATCAGACTACCATCCCACCAGATTACAAGTCTGAAAA
This sequence comes from Bacteroidales bacterium, assembly GCA_031275285.1. Taxonomy (NCBI): domain Bacteria; kingdom Pseudomonadati; phylum Bacteroidota; class Bacteroidia; order Bacteroidales; species Bacteroidales bacterium. The sequence goes on from JAISOY010000012.1 coordinate 8,686, forward strand.
AATTACAGAAGGTGGCTATGGCCCTGGAACAGGAATATGAACGGGAACCAACGATCTCTGAGATTTCATCAGCAGCAGACCAGCAACCGGAAGAAGTAAAGTCATTGATGTCCATGTCAGGTCATGCATTATCTCTTGATGCCCCGGTGGCTCAGGATGAAGCTACCAGTATGTGCGATCTGATGACTGATACGGACAGTGCGAGCCCGGATAATGAACTGGAACTGGAATCCCTTTGTGATGAAGTCAACAGGGCTTTAAATTCCCTTCCCCAACGTGAAGCAATGGTCATCCGCATGTTCTTCGGGTTAAACGGCTATCATCAGCATGGAGTGGATGATATCGCCCATACGATGGATATCAGTGCCGCACTTGTAAGAAGGCTTAAAGACAGGGCATTGTCCAGGTTAAGAACACCGAAACGGGCAAGGATATTAAAGGATTACCTGGAATAATCTTCGGAAAAGCGGACGAATATGGGAAGAGAGTTTAACCGCAATTATCCCAACAGGAACAATTTTGATTAATTTTGCATTTTGAAATACACTTGTTAAAATGCATATGATTGATATTATTCCTGCTATAGATCTGATTGATGGAAAATGCGTCCGGCTGACACAGGGCGATTACACGAAGAAAACCATTTATAACGAAGACCCGCTGGAAGTTGCCCGGCGTTTCGAAGAAGCCGGTATACAGCGATTGCATCTCGTGGACCTCGATGGAGCCAAAGCACAGCATATTGTCAACCACAAAGTATTGTATCAAATAGCTTCCCGGACATCATTGACCATAGACTTTGGCGGAGGATTAAAAACCAATGATGATTTACGGATAGCTTTTGAAAATGGAGCTTCCATGATCACGGGAGGAAGTATTGCCGTAAAAAATCCTGAAATCTTTATGCAATGGATCCATTTGTACGGACCGGAAAAGATCATCCTGGGTGCTGATGCTAAAGATGGAAAGATCGCAGTAAGCGGGTGGACGGAAACAGTATCACTGGAACTCTCTTCGTTTATCGGGAATTATCAGGAGAAAGGGATCAGTCAGGTCATCTGTACGGACATTGGACGTGACGGAATGATGCAAGGGCCTGCTATCGAATTGTATACTAATTTGCTGGAACAATTTCCCGGATTATATCTGGTCGCCAGTGGTGGAGTCAGTTGCATGGATGATATTTATGCATTACAGGAGGCCGGCATTCCGGCTGTTATTACCGGAAAGGCTATTTATGAAGGGAAAATCACGCTGAAGGATCTATCCAAGCTGGCCCAGCCCTAATTTATCCTGATTTCATGACCAATGCCGCATTACATCCGCCAAATCCGGATGCGGTCTTCAAGACATAACGCAGATTCGCTTTTTGTGTTATTTGGGTTACGTTTAATGGAAGCACTGTCCCGGGGGTATCAAATCCAAGTGTCCGGAATAAAGTTTGCTTTTTTAAAGAACAGGCAGCCGCTATGCATTCCATGATACCTGCGGCCCCTAATGTATGCCCCCAGTAGCCTTTCAGGCTGTACACCGGTTTCCCGGAAAGCCGGGTACGATCGAAAGCATGGGCTTCCATATCATCATTATAAACAGTTGCTGTTCCATGCGCACAAACGGCATCTATATCCGAATGATTTATTCCCAGCCGGTATAATGTGTTTTCAATTGCTGAAGCAAGTCCGGCACCGGTTCTGTCCGGAGCCGAAATATGAACGGCATCGGTAGACATACTACCCCCACAGATACAAACTGCCCGATCTTCTCCGGAATATGTACTCAAAATCATGGTTGCACACCCCTCTCCTAAAGTCAATCCTTTCCGTTCTTTATCATAAGGTTTGCATGCCTGGTCACTCAATGCACGAAAGGAGTTAAACCCGGATATAACGAATGGTGATGCAACATCCCCGCCTGTGACTACCGCATGATCATACAATCCTGTGCGCAACATACGTGCTGCTGCTTCAATTGCCAGAACTCCGGAAATACAGGCATTAGATATGACAACAGCATGATTGGGATTCCCAAAATAACTCCGGATACGTTCACCCAGACACCACAACATGGTTTGGGAATTGTCCGTCATATCAGGCAACAAATCAACATTTCCCTTAGTGGTTGATACCACAAACACACACCGGCTACCGGAAATATTCAGATCCGACTCTTTCAAAGCATCCGTAACGGATACCAATATCATTTTCTCCAAGCGGGTATAGGTATCAGGTATCAAAAAAGAAGCGGACAACTCTTCCAGAACAACATCATTTACCAGAGATAATGGGATTTGTCCGTCAGGAATATACCCATTCCGAACCATATGAATACCGGTATGCTCCTGAAATAACTGATCCATATTATCTGCAGTGGTATAACCCAATGAACTGATAATATTACTGGAAGCCAGATAAACGGTACGATTTATTTTATCCATAAAAATAATAATCCTGATTCTGGTGATCACACAAAAGTAACAGGATAAGTTTGATTGTTCAAGTATAAAATAATATTCTTCCAGCCAAGAACAGAACCATAAAAACAAAAATCATTGAAACGAACAGATATGAATAAATCAACTAATAAACAACAGGTTAATTTTTCCCGTATTTTCTGATCAGGTTTTCCTGGTATTCCTTACATCCTTCCGTCCCTTCTTCAGGTGCCCATTCTGCAAAATTCTTATCATTCAGGGGAGAATACGGACCATCCTTTACTTCATATACGACTGTTCCTTCTTCCAGTGGGATGATACAATGAAAGATGCGGGGCGCTATTTCAGCACCATAGGTACCCTTCCTCGCTTCCAGTACGGTATGGGAAGTTACTCGACCATGATCGTCAAATTCCAGTACCAGTACTTTTCCCCGTAATACAATAAATGCTTCGCACTTATCCGGATTTTCATGTTTATGAGGCCGGATATAAGTTTCCGGTTCCAGACAATTCAACATTCTTTGCAACGGATCATCCAGCTGCGGGTGGAAGTTATAGTTCATCCGTTTCCGGGGAGATAGTTTTGCTTTCCGGGTAACATCATTCAATAATTCTTCGTTGATAATGATCATTATTTTGGGTGATTAAATTTATTCTTCTGTGAACGAAAAAAGGACAGGAAGCTTTTGTTATAATTACAATAATATATGGCAAAGGCATATATTACCGTATATATCAGTATCATTGGAATAACTCCTCCTGCCTGTAATAGTGGTGCATAGAAGATCATCAATACCAAACAGGCTGCAACACAAAGACCCCATAACACTGTCATCAATAACTTTGCCCATTCTTTGCCTTTAAAAATCAGGTAATAGAAGATTATTTCCAACATTATCCTGATCATGTCCGCCATAAAACCTTTTAGAAAACCGCCTAATGGATAAGGTCGTAAAAAAAGAACTGTTATGAAGGAGATACCGATTAATGTGTAAAATACACGTAATGTTCTTCTCCGGGCAATATCAATTATTTCTTCTTCAGGATCAATGATTTCATGACTCTGAATATAAGCCGGACAATGTTCTTCAAAATCAGGGATGTTACCGGTCAGGAAACAGACAATACCTTCTTTTTTATCTGGCTCGCCGTTTCGGCAGGTTTTACAGAGATCAATCCGTTCTTTATGATCCATGTCCGGTTACAATGAACTTAGATTCTCTTCATTTATGATATTTTTCCCATCTGGCGTATAAAGGTATTCGATCCGCTTAACATACCGTTCTGCTATTTTTCCCCTGACTATTTTCATGGTACTATTCATTAACTGGTTCTGTTCGGTGAATGCCTCAGGCAGTATACCGATAGCTGCCGGTAGCCAACGATCGGGAAATTTATCAGAATATGTACCGCCTTTTTTATACTGATTCACTTCTTCCTGAATCAGGTTCAATGCTTTTTCTTTCCCTTCTGTTGTGTTCCAGTCCAAATCATGTGACTTCACATATTCTTTCAGGGCCTCTTTATTGGGTACGACCAAAGCAACGGTGTAGGGATCCTGGTTGTTGTACAACATCATCTGGTCGATGTAACGGGAATTGGTCGCTATTTCTTCTTCAATCCCTTCCGGACTATATTTCTCCCCATCGCTGCTGATCAAAAGGCTTTTGAAGCGTCCTGTAACATATAAAAATCCATCCTTATCCATATATCCCATATCACCGGTATAAAGCCATCCGTCACGAATGGTCTCAGCTGTTGCCGCAGGGTTTTTCCAATATCCGGCCATCACGTTTTCACCACGAATAACAATTTCCCCTTTTTCTCCCAATGGGAGTTCTTTTCCTTCCGAATCACAAATCTTCAAATCCATCGGTTTTACCAGTGCGCCGGAAGAACCCAACTTATGCTTTTCAAGTGAGTTGGAAGAAATAACCGGAGTGGCCTCTGATAATCCATATCCCTGAAACATAGGAACTCCTAAGGCATAATAAAACCGTTGCATCTGTATATCCAGCAAGGCACCTCCGCCAATGAAAAAGGCAAGATTCCCACCAAAAACCTGACGGATCTTCGAGAACAATATTTTATCATATAGTACGATCAACGGTTTCTTCCAGAATTGTGTCCATCCACCTTTGTTGTATCCTTCTTTATTATATGAATAGGATATATTCAGCGCATGATTGAATAATTTCCACATCAGTTTTCCTTTGGCTTTAACACCTGCCTCTATATTTTTCCTGAAATTTTTCGCCAGGGATGGAACGCTCAGCAATACATGGGGCTTTGTTTCCCTGATGTTGATAGGGATATTTTTAAGTGTTTCCATAGGTGTTTTACCGGTTTTGACGGTGGCAACACTTGCCCCATAAGCCATGAATGTATAGAAACCGGCCACATGTGCAAAACAATGATCCAATGGAAGGATAATCAACGTCTTATAAGACGGAGGAATAGAGATCAGTGACATGGCCTGTTCCACATTGGCCGTATAATTTCTGTGTGTGAGTATAATTCCTTTGGGATCTGCGGTAGTGCCCGATGTATAACTGATATTGGCGAAATCACTTCCTTTGATCCCGGAACTGACCGTATTAACATATCCAGGGTCAGCTGCTAATTTTTTATCCCCCATTTGATACAGTTCCTCCGCAGATATTTCATTTCCCTGGTAGACCTGCTGTTCATCAAGTACAATAATCTTTTCAACCAAAGAGAGTTCACCTGCAATAGCACGTATTTTAGGTAACTGGTTTCCGGAAACCATAATGTATTTTGATTCGGAATGCTGAATTCTAAATATCAAATCATTCCGTTCTTCCAGCTTTATGGACAATGGAACATTTACCGCTCCTGTATGCAGGATGGCTAATTCCCCGATAATCCAGTCATTTCTTCCTTCGGAAAGTAATGCGATTTTATCGTCTGTTTTTAACCCGAGTACTAATAACCCGGCGGCTAACCTTTGTACCTGTTCTTTGGTTTGCTGGTAAGTAAAAGGTTCGAATTGTCCGGTTTTCTTTTCCCATAAGAAAGGATGATCGTTGTATTTAGCTACGCTTTCTTCAAAAAGTTGAATAATTGTCTTCATATCCAATACTATTTAATTACAAAATGACACCTCCCAATCAAAACAAAAATAAAAAAATTAATTCAGATACCCAAAACCCGGGAAATATGTCAGAGAAAGCCTGTCCTTCTCAATCAATAAAAAAAGCCACCGGGAGTTCCGATAGCTTTTCAATTCTCTTAAAAACCTGCTATTTTAATTAACCAAAATCATCAAATGCCAACATTTCCTTCGGTACACCAAGATCGTCAAGCATTTTGATTACTGCCGCAGCCATAGGTCCGGGGCCGCACATGTAGTATTCGATATCTTCGGGAGCCTCATGCCTGCTCAGGTAATTGTCATAAATTACCTGATGGATAAAGCCTGTATAACCTGTCCAATTATCTTCCGGGCGGGGTTCGCTCAAGGCGATATTGAATGTGAAATTCGGGAATTTCTTTTCAATGGCACGGAAATCTTCTTCATAGAAAATCTCACCTTTCGAACGGGCACCATACCAGTACGATACTTTCCTGTCAGTTGTTTTCAAGGTATGGAACAGGTGGAACAGATGCGAACGCAGAGGAGCCATACCTGCGCCACCACCGATATACAACATTTCACGTTTGGTATCCTTGATGAAGAATTCCCCGTAAGGTCCGGAAACCATCACCTTATCACCCGGTTTCAGGGAGAAAATATATGACGAGCAGATGCCCGGAGGCACATTTGCCCAGTTGTTTTTAGCCCTATCCCAGGGAGGAGTGGCAATACGGATGTTCAGCATCACGATGTTCCCTTCTGCAGGATGGTTGGCCATGGAATAAGCACGGTAGGTTTCTTCCGTATTGTTCATTTTAAGATCCCACAGTTTAAATTTATCCCATTCGGGACGGAAACGATCTTCCACATCGATATTCTTAAATTCCATACTATATTTAGGTACATCAATCTGGATATATCCACCCGACTTAAAGTTCAGGGTTTCTCCTTCAGGCAGTTTTACCACAAATTCCTTGATGAAAGAAGCCACATTACGATTCGATACGACTTCACATTCCCATTTCTTGATCCCCAAGACTTCTTCAGGAACCTGTATTTTCATATCGCTACGTACTTTTACCTGACATCCCAAACGCCAATCCTGTTGTATCTGTTTGCGGGTAAAAAACCCGACTTCTGTAGGTAAAATGCTCCCACCACCTTCTGTTACCTGGCATTTACACATTCCACAGGTTCCGCCTCCGCCACATGCTGACGGCAAAAATATTTTCTGTCCTGACAAGGTGGCCAACAAAGATGAACCCGGAGATGCCTCTATTTTTTCTTCTCCATTAATATCAATGGTAACATTACCCTGGGGCAGTAATTTTTTCTTGGCAAACAGCAAAATCGTTACCAAGAACAATATCACAATAAGAAATAATGCCATACTGATACCTATGGTGGTCAATTGTGAGGCTAACAAAATCATTGTCTGATAAATATTATATTGTTATTATTTTCTATTGATTTTCAATCAATTATATCTTAATCCCTAAAAAGCTCATAAAAGCAATCCCCATCAATCCTGTGATGATGAAAGTAATGCCCAGTCCACGAAGGGGTTTCGGAATCTGCGAATAACTGGTCTTTTCCCGGATCGCTGCCAGGCCGATAATAGCCAACCACCAGCCGATACCGGAACCTAAAGCAAAAGAAGTTGCTTCGCCGATATTGGAATATTCGCGTTCCTGCATGAAAAGAGAAGCTCCCATAATGGCGCAGTTTACCGCAATCAGGGGAAGGAAAATTCCTAATGATGAGTACAGGGAAGGAGAAAATTTTTCCACCACCATTTCCACTAATTGAACAATGGATGCAATAACTGCGATAAACATGATAAAACTCAGAAAGCTAAGGTCGACATCTGCCATCGATGGGTTAAGCCAACTGAGCGCTCCGGCTTTTAACACGTAATTTTCGAGCAGATAATTGACCGGTACAGTGATCAATAACACAAATGTTACCGCCAGACCTAAGCCCATTGATGTCTTTACAGTTTTGGATACCGCCAGGTAAGAACACATACCCAGAAAGTATGCAAAAATCATGTTATCGACAAAAATCGACTTGATAAATATGCTAAACAGATTTTCCATTTCTAATAATATGCTAAGTCAATTATTTTACTTCTTCTTTTGTATAGGCGCGTTGTATCCAGATAATCACCCCTACTATAATCAGGGCCATAGGTGGAAGGATCATCAGGCCATTATCACGGTAACCGAAATTATAAACAGCCTCGGGAATGATCTGGTATCCCAACAAAGCTCCCGAACCAAACAATTCACGGAAAAAAGCGACTATAACCAATATCAGTCCGTACCCGGCACCGTTTCCTATACCATCTAACAAAGAAGGAATAGGTTTGTTTGCCATGGCAAAGGCCTCGAGACGTCCCATAAGGATACAGTTGGTGATGATCAAACCCACAAATACTGATAGCTGTTTACTTACTTCGTAGGCATAGGCTTTCAGTATCTGGTCGACAATAATTACCAATGCCGCAATCACCACCAGTTGTACAATGATACGAATACTATTGGGGATATAATTACGTAAAAGTGAGATAACAAAGTTCGAACATCCTGTAACAGCAGTTACAGATATAGCCATGACCAAAGCAGGCTCTAACTTGACGGTTACCGCTAATGCCGAACAAATACCCAATACCTGTATGGTCACCGGATTATCTTTCCAGATGGGCTCTAACAACGGTTTTAATTTCTTTGATGAAAAAACACTCATCTTTAGTTCGATTTATGTTGTGAAAAATAGGTTTGATATGGTTCAAGACTGTTTTTTAACATGTCCTGCAATCCTTTACTGGTAATGGTTCCGCCAGATATGGCATCTACCGTATGATTATCGGGTGTGTATGTTCCCGGTTTTTCCACTTTTACCGATACGAATTTACTGGAAGAGTCAAAAATCTGCTTATTGACAAATTGCTGCTGGAATCCTGAAGTATTGATTTCTGCCCCTAATCCTGGTGTTTCTCCACTATGGTCAAAATTAACCCCGTAGATGGTGCTCATATCATTATCCAATGCTACATTGCCCCAGATAGGTCCCCATAGTCCGGTTCCTCTTACAGGAATTACGATGTACGATTTCCCATCTTTTTCAGCTATATATATGGGCAACAACCGCTCGTCCACAGGTTTCTGGTTTTGTTTTTTCAAATCAATATCCTTGGCTATTTCTCCTTCAACAATAGAACCGTTGGATTTGATCACAACACTTTGCTTGATGTATTTGTTGTATTTGGCTTCTGCATCTTCGGCGGTCGATTCTACCTGTAAAGCAGAGAGAATGTTGCGCTGACGTTCTATTTCCACATTTTTATCCTGCAAAGGCTTCAGAGTGAGCGCAGTAAATGAAAGCGCCGCAGCAACAATCAGTACCAGTGCCGATGAGAACAGGAAAATGTATAAATTACTGAAATTTTTCATTTTCGTATAAATATTATGCTTTTACACTTACTCGTTTCAACCTTCTCTTGATATTGGCTTCTACCACATAGTGGTCGATCAAAGGAGCGAAAGTATTCATCAACAGGATGGCCAGCATCATTCCTTCAGGATATGCCGGATTAAGCACCCGGATAAGCACGGCCATAAACCCGATCAAAAATCCATAGATCCATTTTCCTGTATTAGTATGCGAACCCGTGACCGGATCGGTAGCCATAAACACCGCCCCGAAAGCAAAACCACCCATCAGGAAGTGATAATAAAACGGCAATTCCATATAAGGGTTAGCTCCCCAAAGGTTGAACAACAAAC
>JAISOY010000013.1 GCA_031275285.1 Bacteroidales bacterium
CAATGCTTCACCTAATAATATAGTAACACAGGCTTATGAAAGTAAAGATTATAGGAATGATATAGTTGTCAGGGAGGAAAGTGGAAATTATGACTTTACTTATGAATATAATGAAAGAGGATATCCTATCAGGATAACAAGAACGGGTGAAGCTTCTCAAAGGGTAGCTACATTGGAATATATATACGCGAAATAAGATTTATGCGGTAATAAACAAGAATCATCTTTATTTTATAAGTGATAAAACATTATCTATTCTTACGAACAGATAATGTTTTTTTTCGTTATATGACAAATTCAGAAACTTTTAATCTGTTTTCTCCCTGCGTTTGATCTCATCCCTGATTTCGGAGGCGCGTTCATAATCTTCATTCTGGATGGCCTCATTCAGCAGGCTTTCCAGTTCTGGAATATCCTGTGATTTCAACCCTGTTCCTTTGGATTTTTTTTGTGCCGGAGGCTGAGGCTGACCGGCAGGATCGCTGGAAAAAAGAATTCCGGAACGTTCTATGATTTCTTCTGTGGTATAGATCGGGCATTGAAAACGCAATGCCAAAGCAATGGCATCCGAAGTACGGGCATCGAGTTCTATCCGCTTGATACCGTTATTGCAGATTAGCTTTGAATAGAAAATGCCTTCTTCCAGACGGAATATATGTACGGTCTCTAACATAATGTCGTATTCCGTGGCAAAACTGAAAAACAGATCATGTGTCAACGGACGCGGAGGTTTGAGCCCTTCCAGTTGGATGGCTATAGCCTGAGCCTCAAATCCACCAATGATGATAGGAATACGCCTGTTCCCGTTCTCTTCACCCAAAATCAACGCATATGCACCGGTTTGTGTTTGGCTGTACGAAATCCCTAACACATTAAGTAATACCTTGTCCATCTGTGCATAAAATTAATATATTTCTCACCAAAGATACTCGTTTTATAAAAATAAACAAAACCATTCCGGACACTTACCCTTTCAGATTGGTCAATTGCTGGCTGATAGCCTGGATCCGGCTTTCAGCGTCCGCCTGTTTTTTCCGTTCCATTTCCACTACCTGTGCAGGAGCGCTGTTTACGAACCGTTCGTTACCGAGCTTTTTCATGACCGAAGCCAGAAAACCTTCCTGATGTTTCAATTCGGCTTCCAGTTTCCTGATCTCTTCATCCACATCGATCTTTCCCGATAACGGAATAAAATATTCGGTAGTGCGTACCATAAACTGAATGGCGCCTTCCGGTTGGTCGGTTACGCGGGTAATTTCCGAAAGATTACATAACAGGGTCAACAATTCGGGATAAAGCGTATGGCCGTTCACCATCAATTGCAATGGTTCTTTATTGGGGATGTTCTTTTCCTGCCGGGTACTCCGGATACTCGTAACGACTTCTTTCAATTGTTCGAAATCGTCGATCAGCATGAGGTCTGCCCCGTTTGCCTCAGGCCATTCGGATAACATAATGCTTTCCCCGTTTTTCCGTTCTTTGAGATGGTGCCATAGTTCTTCGGTAATGAAAGGCATGAACGGATGTAATAACTGTAAGAGCTTTTCAAAGAAATCGAGGGTCATCCTGTATGTTTTTCCATCGATAGGTTGTTGGTAGGCCGGTTTGATCATTTCAAGGTACCATGCCGAGAATTCATCCCAGAATAATTTATAAGTGGTCATCAATGCTTCGGAAAGCCTGTATTTACCTAATTGGTCATCAATATCGGCGATGGCCCTGTTTAATAACGCCTCAAACCATTCTCCAGCCTGGGCCGATGTTTCGGGTTGAGGCAGTTGTTCGTTTACCTGCCATCCTTTGACCAGGCGAAAAGCATTCCATATTTTATTGTTGAAATTACGGCCCTGCTCGCAGAGTTGCTCGTCAAAAGGCAGGTCATTTCCGGCAGGTGAGGTAAGCAGCATGCCTAACCTGACCCCGTCTGCACCATACTGGTTCATCAGGTCGATAGGGTCGGGCGAGTTCCCTAAGGATTTAGACATTTTCCTCCCGATCTTGTCGCGGACGATCCCCGTAAAATAAACATTATGGAAACATGGAGCCTGCCGGTATTCATAACCCGACATGATCATACGGGCTACCCAGAAAAAAATAATTTCAGGGGCGGTCACCAGGTCGTTGGTGGGATAATAATAATTGATATCGGCATTATCCGGTTCATTAATCCCGTCAAAGACAGAGATAGGCCATAACCAGGAAGAAAACCAGGTATCCAGGCTATCTTCTTCCTGCTTCAGATCAGTCATCCGTAATTGGCCATTCCCTGTTTTTTCCTGTGCCAGCTGTAATGCTTCCTCTTTCGATTCTGCGACAACAAATCCGCCTCCCGGCAGATAATAAGCAGGTATGCGATGTCCCCACCATAGTTGCCGGCTGATGTTCCAATCCTTGATATTTTCCATCCAGTGACGGTACATGTTTTTGAATTTTACCGGGTGGAATTTGATGGTATCATTCTCTACCGCATCAAGGGCTGGTTTGGCAAGGGTCTCCATTTTCAGGAACCACTGCATGGAAAGCTTTGGTTCAATGGGCACATCAGTTCGTTCGGAATAACCGACACTATTGGTGTATGGCTCGGTTTTTTCCATCAGGCCCTGTTCTTCCAGGTCTTTTTCGATTTTTTTCCGTACGGCAAAACGGTCCATACCTTCGTATTGGAGCCCATATGCATTTAGCGTACCGTTGTCGTTAAAAATATCAATAGATTCCAGATGATGTTTCTCTCCCAGCATATAGTCGTTCACATCATGTGCCGGGGTTACTTTAAGGAATCCGGTTCCGAATTCCATGTCCACATAATCATCTTCAATAATAGGAACTACGCGGTTTGCAACCGGAACAACAACTTTTTTCCCTTTCAGGCGGGCTGTCTTCGGATCGTCAGGATGTATGCACACGGCAACATCGCCGAAAATCGTTTCCGGCCGTGTAGTGGCGACTACAGCATAGTCATTTTCTCCTTCCACCTGGTACCGGATGTAATATAATTTTCCGTGCTCTTCCTTATGGATGACTTCTTCGTCCGATATAGCCGTCTGGGCTGCCGGATCCCAGTTCACCATACGGATACCGCGGTAAATGAGTCCTTTGTTGAACAGGTCGACGAAGACTTTAATGACGCTTTGCGAACGCTTTTCATCCATGGTGAAACAGGTCCTTGACCAGTCGCAGGAAGCACCCAGTTTTTTCAACTGTTCGAGGATGATCCCCCCATGCTTGTGTGTCCATTCCCAGGCATGCTTAAGGAATTGCTCCCGGGTGAGGTCTGATTTATTGATCCCTTCGGAGGCAAGCTTGGCCACGACTTTGGCTTCGGTAGCAATGGAAGCATGGTCGGTTCCGGGAACCCAGCATGCATTCTTACCCATCATACGTGCTCGACGTACCAGTACATCCTGTATCGTGTTGTTGAGCATGTGTCCCATGTGCAGCACCCCGGTCACGTTAGGCGGCGGAATGACAATAGTAAAGGGTTCACGTTTATCCGGTCTGGATTCGAACATCTGATGCTGCATCCAATATGCATACCATTTGTCTTCGGTGGCTTTGGGGTCGTACTTCGAAGGAAGTTGTTCCATTGGTCGTTTATAATTTATAAATACCTGGATCAATCATCTGAACAAAGTTGTTCAGTTGGCTGATCCGTTGTTAATCACATTTTTTAAAACGGATGCAAAGATAACTTTTTGTTTGGAAAGACGAGATATGAAGGCTGATAATTAGCCGGTATCAGGCTTGAGATTTTATCTCATCGGCAAATGCCTGTGAAATATAGTTGTCATAGCTCATACAGACATGTCCTGCAAAACGGATGGCATTCCGGATGATATCCGAGCGTTGTCCGTGATCCATGGTTTTCAGGTTATTTTTGGTGATTCCCTGGCTGATCAGACCGTAAATCAACCCGGCATTGAAAGAATCGCCGGCACCGATAGTGCTTATGGGATGGATCGCTGGAACCTCATATGTCTCATGTACTTCTGAGGAGTGGTATTTTACATCGTTTTTGTTGGCCGTATATATCAGGGCATCTGAAGAGCCCTTGATTTTTTCCCACGTATCTTCCACATTCCCGGTATTGAAAATATATCCGAAATCCTCATCCGAACCTTTGACAATGTCTGCTATCCCGAAATTTTCCAAAATTACAGGACGGTATGCTTCCAGTTGTGGCAGATGGGTTGTCCTGAAATTCGGATCATAAATGATCAGGGCGTTTTTTTCTTTTGCCTGTTGCAGGAATGGCTTCAGCCGGAGATGAATATTCGGGTCGATCCCGTAAAAAGATCCGAAAAGGATGACGTCGCCTTCGGTAGGTTCCGGGAAGGTAATATCCAGGCGCTTTTCAGGATATTGTTTGTAGAACTGGTAATCAGCGTTGTTGTGTTCGTTCAGAAAAGCCAGTGCCAGTGATGAAGGGGAACCGGGATAACGGTATGTATACCGGGTATTTATACCATTTTCGGTCAGGAATGCATCGGCAATATCTCCTACCTTGTCTTTTCCGAATTCACTGATGAAATAAGCTTCCAGTCCTAATCTTCCTAAAGATACGGCTGTATTTAACATGGATCCTCCGGGAGTCGCACTGACCGGTTTTCCTCCTTTGAATATGATGTCCAGCACCATTTCCCCGATGGCAAAAATTCTTCTCATATGGTTAATCTTTATTTATACCCTTTTGATACATTTCTACGATCTTCACACATTCCACTGCTTCTTTCACATCGTGGACACGTAAAATATCAGCGCCATTCAACAGGGAAAGCGTATTTACTATGCTTGTCCCGTTTAACGCATGGGCTGCATCTGTCCGGAGAAAGTGGTATATCATGGATTTTCTCGATACTCCTGCCAGTAAAGGACATTCAAATATCTCCAGTTCTTTCATGCGGGCAAGTAGTTCATAATTATGTTCCACCGTTTTTCCGAAACCGAATCCCGGATCGATGATGATATCTTTCACACCTAAAGTACGTAAACGGAACACCGCATCGGAAAAGAAGCGGATCACATCAGTCATCAGGTCATCATACACGGGATTTTCCTGCATCGTTTGAGGTGTACCCTGTATGTGCATCAGTATGTAAGGAATGTCCAGACCGGCCACGGTCTCGAACATTTTTTCATCCAGTGTTCCTGCCGAAATATCATTGATGATGTTTACCCCGTAACCGGCGACCATCTTTTCAGCGACATCCGCACGATAAGTGTCCAAAGAAATGAACACATCCGGGTAATGTTTCCGTATGGAAGCCAATGCCTTGTCCAAACGTTCCAGTTCTTCCTCTCCGGTTACTTCCATGGATCCCGGCCGGGTAGAAACCGCTCCTAGGTCTATGATTCCGGCACCTTCCGAAAGGATGGTTTCGCACCGGTTAAGTATTTCCGATTCTGTAATATAACTGCCTCCGTCATAGAATGAATCCGGAGTGGCATTGAGGATACCCATTACCATGGGATGGTCCAGATCCACCAGCTTGCCGTTACAATTTAAGGTCTTTCTCTTTTCCAAATCTTAATGATTGGTTAATGTCTACTTTCCGTTTTGACGTGTGCAGAGACATCGTCGGAGTTAAAGGTGAACCCAAGCCGTTTTCCTGTCTGGAAACGGGCGGAATTGATCTTTGAATTGATCTGATCCAGGGTGATGATTTTCACCGAATCATAAGGGGGTACCAGAAGATCGAAATTGAGTGTATATAAGATCGCTGATTCCACAATATCCCGGAGTATCTCTTTCGAAATAACTGCTGTTCCGAAATTGTTTACCCAGTTGTTCATCTGTTGTTTTCCTTCAACGAAATAATAAAGATCCTTGTTCACAAATATACGTGCGATCAGGTAGCCGAGGTCGCTCATGTGGTTGTACCTGAAAGAGTCATGCAGGAAATTGTAGATACTGATCATTCCGGAAATGGTACTTTGCGGATTGTCTTTCGTAAAAGAGTTTTTCCAGATCGTATGGTTTCTGTCAAATTCGAAAGCATTGGTAAACATGCTGAAAACCAGGATGTCTCCTGCCACTTTTAATTGCGCTTCAAACATGCCCCGGCTGGTATACTCGACAGTAACCCTCCTGTCTATTTCGGAGACAGTCGGGCCGAATTCCCCCGCTACTTCTTCCAGTACTTCTTTCAACTGGTTGAATATTTCAAATGTATTGTCGAATATTTTCTGTTTGAGGACGGATTTAGTGGTGAGCAAGCCGAGGATTTTTTCTGATTTGGAACCCTCTATGTGGTCATCACAACCCGGTTTATGTTGTTTTTCCATGGTCATAGAATAAAGATAAGCAAAGATATGTTTTTTCCTTCTTGGGCAGAAGATTTTTTAACAATAATTTTACAGATTTGTTCGATAGATGTTATCAGGACATATATGAAACCCTCATGAACGAGAACCGGCCAAAGAACATGAACCGAAGCTCAACGACCGTAAGGGAGTTAATATTATGATGATGGTTCCATACAACAAAAAAAGAAAACTTTACGCCGGCGTTCTCATGAAGCGAACTTAGCCAAAGGCGATCTCACGACCGGATGGAGTAACTATAGCGTAATAACTATATACAAATGAAAACATACCCGAATATTTGCAGGGTAAGCAAAGTTGATATAACTTTGTATAGTTATACGGAATAATAATACACATTATGATCACCTCAATGACTCATCCGGAAAAAGTAAGATGCCTGATCATCGGTTCCGGTCCTGCAGGCTATACGGCTGCTATTTATACCGCCCGTGCCAATTTATCTCCCGTTCTTTATACCGGGATGCAACCCGGCGGACAATTGACCACCACTACCGAAGTGGATAATTTTCCGGGTTATCCGGATGGGGTCAGCGCCAACCTGATGATGGATGATTTCAGGAAACAGGCTGAACGTTTTGATGCTCAGATCCGCTTCGGACATATCTCAAAAGTGGACTTTGACAAATACCCTTACCTGGTTACGGTTGATGAAGAGCATTTTATTGAGGCGGAATCGGTAATAATTGCGACAGGCGCCACGGCCAAATACCTCGGACTGCCTTCGGAAGACCGGTTCAAAGGCTATGGTGTTTCCGCCTGTGCTACCTGCGACGGATTTTTCTATCGCGGAAAAGATGTAGCTGTTGTCGGGGGAGGAGATACAGCCTGTGAGGAAGCTACTTATCTGGCCGGATTGTGCCGGAAAGTATATATGATCGTCCGCAGGAATGAGCTTCGGGCTTGCAAAGCCATGCAGAAAAGGGTATTTGAAACTCCTAATATCGAGATACTTTGGGAAACCCAGACTAAAGAACTGGTAGGCGACAGGACTCTGACCGGCGCTTTATTGTTCACTAAAGAAGGTGAAAAGAAACTGCCCATCGAAGGATTCTTTCTTGCTATCGGACACCATCCCAATTCGGAAGTTTTCAGTAAATGGGTACATACGGATAAGAACGGATATATTAAAACAGTTCCGGGTACATCTATTACCAATGTAAAGGGCGTTTTTGCCTGTGGAGATGTACAGGATCCCGAATACCGGCAAGCCATCACGGCAGCAGGCAGTGGTTGTAAAGCAGCTATTGATGCTGAACGGTTCCTGATCGACCGGTGCCTGAATATACAATAGTTCTGATTATTGGAGGAAACTGTTTCCAGTGTCACATACAATGCGATGGAAACAGGAAATTTTATTACAGCTGTTCCGGTACCGGTGGAAATTCTTCATTTATATTAAATCCTGTATTTCTGTTTCCAGCAAATAGATACCTTTGGCATGTGTCGGGTGAATATCCCCATTTATTCATCTTTAATCGTTTGAAGCATCATATCGGTAATCTTCACAAGCGTTATTATCGGTAAGATGATTTTTGCTTCTTTACCTATATTTTCGTTATTATTATGATTTTCCTCACGTGTTTTTGTTTTCTTCCAATATACTATGGCAGTAGCTTTTGCTGATGCTGGTTTATAGCCTTTACTTGCAAATTTTTCCAAATTCGTTTTGAATGTTGTTGAAAATAGTAATACACGCTTTCCGCCATACAAACAACCTTTATCATCAAGACTGAGTTCCGCACCTGCATAGATATTGTGTATTGCATTTTGATAGTTGAAAAATGCGTCCAGGATAACGTTCTTGTAATCTAATTGAATGGTAATTTCATTAGGTATTCCGTATTCGTTGTTGTCGGTTAAATATTCAACATTATCCGAATGAATACCGTCTAAAATATTTTTATTATAATGTACAAAAAGATTGTTTTTGGCTCTTGTTAGCGCAACATAAATCGCTCTCCTATCCTCGTCTTTCAGGTAATTCCCATAATTTGATAAAGATAAAAACACATGATCAAATTCCCGACCTTTGGCTTGGTGAATGGTTGAAACAAAAACTTCACCACCATTCACATTGATAAAGTTTTCAAACTTTGCTTCACTTAAAAATATCCTGAAATCGTTGATGTATTTGCTTTTATTGTTTATTTCCTCAAATTCGGTCAATGCCGATAAGCATTCGAGCAAAATTTCACTGCTTGCGAAACGCAATTTTAATCCCTTTATCGCCTTTTCCCATGCTTCTTGCGATATTTGGCTTTGTGTGTCGTCAATATCCAACAGTGAATAGAAATAGCGAAGTTCTGCCAAATCCCCGATGGATACCATTCCTGTATCTCCTACGGTTTTTGCGTGTATGCCATTCTTTTTTAGGAGTGTAGCTATTTGCAAGACTTCGTCATTGGTTCTTGCGAGTACGGCTGCGCTACCACAGAATGCTTGGTTGGTCATTTTGCTTAACACATTATTTACAATAGGTTGAATCAAACTTTCGCTTTGGTGCTTTATTACTTGAACGATTCCTTTTTCTGTATTTTTTGCTTTGACAGCATGTTTTTTCAGCCGGTTAGGCATTTGGGCTATAAAGGTATTTGAAAATTCCACTATACTGTTCTTACTGCGATAGTTTTCCAACAGTTCATAAGATACAGTTTCTTTGTTTTCGGCAAACATTTTTAAATATTTCGGACTTGCCCCTCTAAACTCGTAAATGCTTTGATCGTCGTCACCGACTGCAATCACACGCATTTCTTCATTCTTGTTCATCAGTAGGTTGATGAGTTCATATTCCTCATTGCTAATGTCTTGCGCTTCGTCTATTACCAAAACAAGTTTACCGAGTTTATTTTGGTCAACTTCTTCTGACTTTATTGCTTCTATTGTATTTTTGATAATGCTGTCTGTTTTTTCTAAATTGCCAACATTCCCCAACAAATCGAAACAATATGAATGGAATGTGCTTATCATGATGTAATTTGCCGCATTTCCTATCAGACTCATCAATCGTTTTTTAAATTCACTGGCTGCGGCACGAGAAAAGGTGAGCATCAGCATTTGCTCATGTTTTACATCTTCGGAAATATAAAGCGATGCAAGTTTGTGTGTTAAAAGTTTTGTTTTGCCACTGCCGGGACCTGCCACCACCACAATATATTTACTTTTGCTATCTTTTATGATATTGAGTTGAGTTTCGCTCAATTCGCCGAAGAGTTTCTTAAATTTCGTCCTTGTCATGTTGCGTTTCAGTTCTTCGTTTCTTCCTGCAAAATATTTGTGCATGAAGAAATCGCTTTGCATGAAGAAATAATCATCGACAAATTCGGACGCAGCACCTTCGCTTTCAATCATTTTTCTTGCATATTCGCCTACGATATGAATTTGTTTTATTTTACTGTCGTAATAATCTGCCAAGTGTTTATAATGCTCTTTTTTGTATCTATCATCGGTATTAGCTATTCGCTTCAGGTGCATCCGATTGTAAATAACCAAAAACTCACCTTCGATTTTCAAGGCACGTATTTTTAAGAGATAAAACAAGGCATCATCAATTTCTTCAATATTAGCAGATTCGTTAAACAGATCATTTTTGTGATTTTTAATAAGTTCAAGACGCGAAAAAGAAATTGCTTGTTCTTCGGTTGGCTGGGTGTTATTAAAGCGCATGTAGATATAATCTGTTATTTTTGTGGCAATTACAATCCGTTTTTCGCATTTCTTTTTGAGGTCGTCAGTTTCAAATTTGGACTTAATAACGATGTAATCGTTGCGGGCAAGATTTCCATCTTCATTCTTGTAATGATAATTTGCTAATTTTTTAATTTTCAAATAGTTCAAAACTACCTTAATATCGTTCATTGACAGTTTTTGAATTTTAGCAGACAGTTCCTCAAAAAAGGCCTTAAGGTTGATTTCCATTGATTCTCCATACAATTTTTCAATGATTGCGGTTTCAATTTGAAGATGCTTTTGAATGATATTCTTTATCTTACTCTCATCGTTTTTCTTCACAAATACTGTAAAATCCTTATCATCCGATAAAATACCTGCTTCGCGAAGCAACCCAATAACTCGAATCACATCGCTTTTTACTATCGCTAAATTATCCGCCATATAATCAACACGGGATTCTGCTTCCCTGTTGCCGGCTTTTGCAATATGTTGAGCAGATATTAAGCTTTTGATAATTCGCTTGGCGCTTTCGGCGTCTTTGGTGTCAAAAAGTCCGCAATTTTCAATCCTAGCGCTTGCTTCTTCCATATTTCTGACATTGATACTGTTGGCGTATATTCTCGGCATATTTTGTCCGCGTTGAATGAAACCCGAATGTTCGAGTTCACTTACTGCCGTTTTAATACGGGTTTCAATATCTTTTTCGGCATCGCTCCAACCGGCGGTTCGTGCTATATCCAAAGCAGATAACGAAACTTCTTCGCGTTTTCTGGTTTCGTTACGTATGGCTCTCCAAATTTGTACTATTTCTTTTTCACTTATTTTTGTTTGATTCAATAAGATGAAATGCTTATCCAAATCATCTTCATTAAAGAGTATAAAACACTCCGCATTCATTTTTTCATCCCGACCGGCTCGCCCTGCTTCCTGCACATAATTTTCCAAACTGTCCGAAATATTATAATGAATCACTGTACCGACATCTTTTTTATCAACACCCATTCCAAAGGCGGTGGTGGCTATTATAATACGCACCTCGTCAGCCATAAAGGCTTCTTGATTCCTGATTTTCTCGTCATTATCCATTTGTCCGTGATAACAGCGAGCCGAATAGCCATGTCCATTCAGTTTATTTGCCAAATCTTCCGCTTTCCGGGTTCGGCTTACATATACAATTGTCGGTTTTTCCCTACCGTCTAAAATGGCGCAAAGTCTGTCAAACTTTTCACTTTCCTGCGTAATAATAACATTGTAAGAAAGATTTGTTCTTGAAGTACGAGCCGTAAATAATTCCAAATGCAGATTGAGCTTATCTTTAAAATAGGTAATAATATCATTAATAACGCGCTGTTTTGCTGTTGCCGTAAAACATGATACGGGAATATTTGTTGCGGTGCCTTTTAATGTTTGATAGTTTTTTATAAAATCGCCGATATATTGGTAATCTACTCTAAAATCCTGTCCCCAAACCGAAAAACAGTGTGCCTCGTCGATTACAAATCGTACAATATTTCTTTTAAGAAGTAGTGTCTCCATGCTTTTACTTCTTAAACTTTCAGGTGATATATATAGTATTGCAACATCGCCGTCTTCCACCCGTTTACGTTCTTCTGCAATTTCAATCGTTGTTAATTGTCCGTTTATGGTAGCAGCTTCTGTAATTCCGTTTTTGGCAAGATTGTCCACCTGGTCTTTCATAAGCGATTGTAAGGGCGAAATAACAACCGTCAGACCTTTGACCGCACGATAAGCCATCAGCGCCGGCAATTGAAAAGTTATACTTTTTCCTCCACCTGTTGGGAACACCGCTAAAAGTGATTTGTTCTCGTTTGCCGCTTTTACGGCATTTTGCTGCAACGGTTCGCCTCCAAACAAACGGAATGCAGAGTATCTGAAAAAATCTTTAAGCCCTTGAATTTCGTTGGTAAATTGAGCGCAGTATTCGCACTCAACGGCACAACGTTTTCCTCGCAAAAAATAAAGCACGTTTTCCGTTTTAGGGTATCTGTTTAGCACCCATGCAGGAGTAACGGAAGAAGAATCGTTTGCTGTGATCAAAGCCAAAGCATAAGCAAGTTCAACAGGGTATTTGGATGCCAACGCCTCAATCGGCGCATTTGTACACATTCTACGCCAAAAACAACTCCTTATTTCACTTGATAAATTATATGGTTTTTCGCTATATCCGACATAATCAAAAAAGTGCTTGTATTCTTCTTTTTCGGAAAGCAAGCCAAAATATATTCGTTTGAGTGAATCATTTAACTTATTGAACGCATCCACTTCGCTATCAAAAAGTTCTTTGCATAGTTTACTGTCGTTTACCGGGTTATTCACCTCGTCAGTATCGAGTTTGTAATCTTTAACGAGTTTATGATAGGGTCTTTGCGAAAACAACAACGGTGAAAAAACAAGTGTATCTATAAATTTCTTAACACCTTGCTTATGAAAACTTTCTGCTATGTATTTAAGATCATGTTCAAAGATATTATGTCCAATGGCATATTGAATATTCGATATAAAATATTCAAATTCATTCTTTTTAGACGAGTGAAACAGACGATTATCATTACTGATCGCTCCAATATCCAACACCGACTTTCCGTCAATGTCGGTTTCGATATCAAAGAACACGTATGATATATGGTGTGTTGCAGACATAATATCTATAAATTGTTTATTTTATATAACTTTTCTGTATAATCGCAAGATACAATGGCAAATTGAGTAAATCATCGTTCTTTTCTATATTTTTTAGCGAAAAACGAAGGGAAAGTTCAGGTAAATATTTCTTTCGATATTCCGATAAACTTTTTGACTTGGTGCTTAATACAGATTTTGCTTCAACCGGAATAATCTTTTCCGAAAGTTGAAACACAAATTCTAGTTCAGCTTGATTACCCGAAGTCCAATAAAAAATATCATTACTAAACTGACGGACAAGTGATTGTGATAATTCTCAAAATATAGCTCACCAAACTGTTTGAGAATAAATGATTTTCCCACTTGTCTTGCTCCTTGCAGTACAAGTGGCTTGCGATAACGGCTATTTTTCCACCGATTCAGGTCGCCCAATCTCTCTCTTTTAATATTCATATCTATTTGTTTATAGTAAAATTACACATTTTTCATACATAAAGCGTGTAAAATCACACAAAAAGATCTCATTGGTCCGTGCTATATGGAAAACCCCTGAATAGATGCACGCTCAAAGTAGTGTGAATATAAGAACCTATAAAAAGCCAGAGCGTAACAAGGCTAGCCTTGTTACGCTCTGATAAATAAAGTATTTTTGTCCGATAAATCTTGACGCTTGTTTAGGACTAGTCATTTACTGGTCCATGGACAGGTGAGTGTATGCCCATGGACCAGTAAAAAGATTATTTTTTGGGTAACAGGTCGCGGTAACGCAGCAAAGCTTCTATATAATAATAGTCAGCATAGGTCAACGGTACGTCCACTTCCGAATTTCCGGGAAGATGTCCCACCGAATGTTTTAGGATAAAATTACCGTTAGTTCCTTTTTCCGCAAAATATTCCGGTGAAGATAAGGTGCGTAATTGTGTTTCGGCGACAGCCAGATAGTTTTTTCCTAATTCAGCATCCACATATTTACTCAATTCGATCAGGCCCGATGCCATAATTGCCCCGGCAGAAGCATCACGCTTGGCTTCCGGGATGTCAGGCGCATTGAAATCCCAGTAGGGGATCTTATCCGCAGGAAGATTGGGATGGCTCAGCAGGAAAGATGCAATATGTTTGGCCTGATCCAGATATTTGCTATCCTTTGTTTCCCGGTATGTCATGACATAACCGTAGAATCCCCAGGCTTGTCCACGCGCCCAGGCCGATTCGTGGGAAAATCCCTGGTGCGTGTTCTTTTTTTCCGGTTGTCCGGTAATGGTATCATAAGAAACTACATGATAAGAACTGTAATCAGGGCGGAAGTGATTTTTGATGGTTACATCGGCATGCGAGATAGAAATATCCTTATATTTGGGATTACCTGACGCCTGTGAAGCCCAGAACAAAAATTCCAGATTCATCATGTTATCGATGATCACAGGAAACTGCCATTTTTTATTTGCACCCCAGGATTGGATACACCCTACTTTAGGATTGAAACGGCTGGACAACGATTCAGCGCCGATCAACATGATACTCCGGTAAGCCGTATCGCCTGTCAGGCGGTATCCGTTGCCGAAACTACAGTACAGCATGAAACCGAGATCATGAGTACCCTTATTGAATTTTTCCTTTTCGATACGAGCTGTGTAGTTTTTTGCGTATTCCAGCATTTTCGGATCTTTGCTGTATTCATAAAGATACCAGAAGGATCCCGGTACGAATCCGCTGCACCACCAACCGGAACCACTCGTTACCAGCTTGCCTTCGGCATCGGTGGTTTTGGGTAATTTACCGGGTTGGTTAAGTAACGACTGGGCCATCAGATCGTATTGCAGCATGGAGCGGTCAAGACGGTCCTTGATCAGTGATTCCATGGACTCCTGCTTTGGTCCGCAGGAGATCAATAATGCGGCGATCAAGCCGACAAACAGAAAAAATTGTTTTTTCATGGGTTATTTATGATAAATGGTTAAAAAATTACAATACTAAAATGAGAGTGTTATGCTTTGTCCGGTGAATAAGCCCTGTGGCATATCTGCCGAAATCTCACTCATGCCTTTTGCTTCGTTCCACACTGCATTAAAATGATCACCTTTTAGGTTCATCTTACAGTTTGTGTAGATATGTATCCTACCCATTTTCCTGGATGGGTCCGATATGGAAATTTCCCGGATGGTTGTTCCGTCATCTTTCAGCATAAGCATACCCGGGCTGTCCATACCTACCACCAATCCATTGGAAAGCCGGACTTCGCCATTCTTGTAAAATACCACCTGCAGGATATGCAGCCCGTTGTGGTATACGGCTTGTATCTGAGGAGTATTGACAACTATATCGATAACGGGATTTGCCGCAGCAGCTTCTACCTGTTCTTTAGAGGAGGCAGGCATGATCATGTATTGATAGGTCGCATTCCTGGCCCGCGGACCATGATCGATCCACAGTTTGAAAACGTCTGCTTGGATGGCCTTACGGGAACTGTTGACCTGCTTGTTGATGGAATACCAGTTTCCGGTTTGTTCCTGATTGGACAGGATTACCCGGGCGGGCCCGGGGAAGATATAACCGACATGCTGGTGGTATACCCAATCGGCATTTTCCCATTGGTGTTCACCTTTGGTCAGGGTACGGGTTTCCTTATCCGTTTTTACGGTTACTTCTCCTTCCAGTTTGCATTGATCGAGGGTAGTAACAACCGGATGAGCGGATGAAGAACGGATACCTGCTCCGAGGCAGACATATTCATTGTCGAAAAAGAACCATGCTTTACGTGCTTTCAACGGATCATGCGGACTGATAAAATCGAAACCGACAGCACCATATTTACCATTGGTCACTGCTCCAACGAAATCCATCTGTCCTTCTTTCTGTATTTCGGTTTCTCCGGGCAAAGATGTTTTTTGAACAACAGTTGTTCCGGGTATTTTCTGCCAGTCGTAAACAGGAGTGATCGAAAAATATTCGTTGCCTGTTAAAGAAAGGTAATTGGCACCGTCACCCCTGTGGTGGTTCATCAATCCTTCCCCATTGTACGGATATTCCATATTCCTGTTACGGGAGGAGAACATCCTTACCGAAGTGAAATAATCGGGTCGCTGGTGCGTATAATGTTCTGTCTGCCAGAAAAAGGTGCTGAAGGATAAGGTCGGTTTCGCATCGTTGCGGCGGATTTGTATAATTTCCTGCAATTCATTTTTCCGGTAGGATGAAACTTTAGATAATCTTTCCGGGGTGACGGGGCTTTGCGGACGGACCGGACCGGAACGCTGTCGGCTGATATCGCGGTTGGTAGCCCCGGGATCATGGTATTTTCCGAAAATCATCATCTTACAGATCCCGTCCAGGTAATAATCGATCAAGAGATGCAGGGTACTGTCGGAAAACTGATATCTTGTTCCGTTCACTTTATCAGCCCACTCCGCAAATGTATCTGCATACCCCAGGCCATAGGAAAGCGTATTGTTCACCCTGTCGTCACGGTGATGAAAACTGTAATCGGCTTGTAATCCCCGTTGATCAGCAGGAACGAAGCGTATTTCTTTCTCAATGATCCGGATCAACATATCGAATTGACCGGCATCTCTTTTAAAAAGAGCATTTTTAGCCTGTATCCCCGCTATTTTAATGCGGTCGCCGCTTTGACGCGCGCCTGGGGCATTGATATGCGCCCTTCCTGTAATGGCCGATGTTTTTTCAACCTGTTCTTTGGTAAGGTCTTTATCCATGATCAGTAATACCGAAGTCAGATCGTTGGGTGTCCCTATCTCATTGTTCCACCAGTTTTCACAGATGAAATCATTGGCCAGCCAGTAATTCAATGCCAGATAGATGGCATTTTTTACTTCTTTTTTACCTTTTAAAGCAGATCCTTTCTTTTTATAGGCACGGCTCATCTGTACCAGATGGGATAAATGGCGTGTATGCTGGAATGCTATGCGGGATACATCCTTGTAATCGATTCCGGCCCATGTCCCGTCTTCCCTGATGCCGGCAACGATCTCCCTGACTCTTTCCTCATTTACAGCGGGTTCAAGTAATTCGGAAATGAATTGATTTCTGAGCAACTCAATGTCCAGGTTGCCGGGTTTGGACTGAAAACCCTGTACGGAAAAGGTATATAGAACTAATATAAAGATAAAAATATGCTTCATTAGATATCGTTATTACTGTTTCGGCCATTGCTCCAATGCCGGTATTTTGTTGCCTGCTTTTTTCGCACTTTGCGGAACCAGCTTTACAGATAAAATGGCCTCGGCATTGGCGGGAATATTCACTTCGAACCCGATCAGTGCAGTACCGGGATTGGGAGAATCAAAATCATTGGGGGATTGGGTAGACCAGATACGCATGGTTACTTTGGATGGTTCGGAAACTTCAAGTTTCAGTTTCTTTCCGTCTTTTTTTAGTTCCATGCTGTTCTTACCGGTAATCTTCACATCGGCTGTAGTTAGCATTGTCCAGCGGATGGTGGTTTCATTACCGAGTGTTTTGATCTCGTCCCTCACCACCACATATTGCTGATTGATGATAGCGATCCCACGGACAGCTGCAGCCAGTTGTCCATCGTATATTTCTTTCAGGTCTGAAGTGGCATTCATGAAATCGGGAGAGGATGAGCTCGAACGGATAGCAGCATAGCCTTTGACCACATGTAAACGGTTATCTACCGTCAGGGTGTTGTGTGCCATATTGTTGTAACGGAATATCTGCCAGCGTTGAGAGTTTTGACGACCATTCCATAAATCAACTCCCTTCGTTTCCAGGGAATTATAATTCTCCATACCAAAATCAGAAGCCCAACGGACGCCATCGGCTTCCATAATAAAAGAACCTGCATCCATGTGGGCATGATTGCTGGATGCTGTTCCTCCTTTAAATCCGACATATATAGCGTCAGGTGATGTCCATGATGTGCGCATCAATACTACCGGGGTGACACCTTGCCCTTTCCAGAGTAATTCTTTTGGAGGCTTTACTTCATCCAGCTTGATATTACTTCCCCAGATCATTACTGCGGGCAATAAGCGATTGCCTGTATGACGCTTTCCACTTTGTATATAAGTACGTTCATTCCACAACAATGACGGATCATTTAACTTTTGTGAAAACCAGAACATAGCAGGGGCCAGTCCACCTCCGGATCCACAGTCCGCGTAGTTATAACACAGGTTCGAAGGACCTGTCATATTTTCCATATATCCGGCCGTTTTCATAAATCCCGGCGCTCCGGAGAGTCCGAAATCACTTCCGAACACTTTTTCAACTGCACTCAGGAACATCACATTGAAACTGGTACCATAGTCCCAGTAACCGTACCCTTCCGGGTATGCCCCATCAGGAGCGTAATCATTCATCGGGAGGTGGATGGTTTCAATGGCCCTGTCGATGATGACTTTGCAAAGTTCGGGCATTTCTTCGTAAACGGCCAGGGCGCCGTAGGTCATTCCGGCATTACAGACCTGGTTCCAGTTATGTTTCGCCTTGAGGAACCAGGCGTGTTTTGTATTTAATGAGGGATCGATACCCTTGGCGAGTATCGCCTCTTTTATTTTCTCCCGTGATGTTATCGGTAGTGAGTGATACAGCCAGTCGTAGCCGATCGCCATGGCCATGGTCATTTCCCCGACATCCAGGAAATGGGAAGGATTCCAGTCACTGAACCCGGCTATGGCCAGCATTTCTTTTTCCACATGTTGCAGGTATTTTTCCTGCTGCTCCATCCTGTATGCATACGACAGAAAGAAGATACGCCTGAGTGCTTCACGGGATACCGATAGAAGACGGCGTCCTGTCTTTTCCCGTTTTAATACGGGAAGAGTGGTCATCTTATCACATTCCCGGATGATCATCTGATGGATTTTTGCCCAGGATTCGTCGTCGGCGATGTTGTCCTTTATTTTTTGTTCTTCCCCCTGGAGCATCAGGATACGTGGATGAGGTGTTAGTGATGTAATATCCTGTAAGTATTTTAATTGTGCTTTCAGGCTAGAAGGTAGAATTAAAAATAATACAACAGTAAAAAGGAAAAGTTGACGCATCATGATGAATGATTTGATTAAGGTATAAAGCAATGGTAAATAATCTTTTACTCGTGATATTGCGAATTTTTCATGAAAATACGAATTATTTTTTCCTGATCCCGAGCATAAAGGTATCTTCTGTTTTCGGAGCGCTTACATCAAAATTGATCCGGCGGATCACGCTCCCATTTACATACTGATTCCTTTATCTTCTTCGGTCTCTGGTTTGACTTTTTCGATCCGGGCACTCATTTGCCGGAATGAAAGGCCAATCATAACCCAGGTTTTTCCCGGCCTTGTCTATAAGCCTGCATCATCTTACTGTCAGTTTTTGACCAGTCTTCATGATCTGTCAGACGGAGAAAGGAGGATCATTCAGGTTGAGGTATAAGGGTATGTTGAAGTTTCTCCAATGAATATTTACCACTTAACAGGTTTTTACCCTGTACTGGTAAATTCCATGATACCACCAGTGTAACCCAAAAAAGAAAAAACCGTCTCATAATTAAGCACTCAGTGCTATTTATTGTTTCCTTAAGTCACATTGATCAAATGAATTACGTTCAGAAAATATGACATTAATTGTTTTATATTACTTATATTTTCACCAAATTTAGGATAACAGGAAAAATAACAGCAACAAAAATACAATTATTTATGAGAGATATAAGTAATTTATAAACTTTGAAAATGGAGGAGAGGTAAATTTTACAGCTATTTTAATTTGATAGTACAAATTGAATCAGCTTCTTTTTGCATGAACAGTATTCATAAAAACAAAAAAGAGCGGTTCTCCCGAACGGCTCTTTTCTTATTTACAACTATTAACTTATGAGAAAAAACTACTGCTACTATGAAACTATTTTATGTTTTATTAATCTTCTAATACATGTAAAACAATTATCGTGCCAAACTTATTTTTTGCTCCAAAAAACAATAAAAAAAGTGAAAAATATTTTTTCAAATGAGAAAAATATGCGGTTATCTGCTGAAATTCAGGGATTAATCGATAAATTGCTTATCTTTGTTCCCGAGAATATTTCATTTTTCACTTTCTGGTGTAATAATTATATGAAGAACTTTTTGAAAAAAACAGGCATTTTATTGCTTGTTATCGTTGCAGGAATTATGGTATTCATTACATTTCCCTCCAATTTTTACCTGAGGAAGGCTTTGTGGTATACCACTCCGGACATCGACGATTATCGTATATTCGAAAATCGTGCCATAAAAGCAGAAAATCCGCAATCATGGAAAATTTCTTCCGTATACAACCGGAAACAAATTCCGGATCAGATACTGTCGCATTTTAAAGAATACAGGACCGTGGCCTATCTGGTCGTACAGGATACTGCCATAGTGCATGAAGAATATTGGGACGGGTATGATGCCGCTTCCTTAAGCAATTCATTCTCTGCAGCCAAAAGTATCGTTTCTTTACTGGCCGGGATTGCCAGGGATGAAGGTAAAATCAAGAGCTTTGACCAGTCTGTGGCTGACTATTATCCTCCTTTTAACACAGGGAACAGGAAGGAAATTACCATTAGGGATCTGTTGACCATGAGTGCCGGTCTCAACTGGGACGAGGCATACAGTTCCCCTTTTTCCGTTACAACAAAAGCCTATTATGGGGAAAATATAGAATCAGTGGTTACTGATCTGCAGTTGGTTGAATTGCCTGGTGTACGTTTTCGTTACCAAAGCGGAGTGACGCAGTTATTGTCTTTTGTTGTTGCTAATGCTACCGGAAAATCCATCAGTGAATATGCCTCCGAAAAACTCTGGACACCTGTTGGTGCTGAAAATGACGCATTATGGTCCTTAGACCGGAAGAACGGATTGGAAAAGGCTTATTGTTGTTTTAATTCCAACGCACGGGATTTTGCCAGGATCGGACAATTGATCCTGAATAAAGGAAACTGGAATGGTGTGCAGGTTGTGTCTGAAGCATTTATAGACGAAGCCACACAGGCGGCTTCCTGGCTCAAGGACGGAGATACGGAACAAAATGTCGATTTTTATGGTTACCAATGGTGGCATATGAAGAGAAATAATATGGATGTTATTTATGCCCGTGGTATTTTAGGACAATATATTTTTGTGGTTCCCGAAAAGAACATGGTAGTGGTCCGTCTGGGTGAAAAAAGGAGCGAAGTCCAGACTTCTGGCCATTACCCGCAGGATGTAGAATTATGGCTGGATGCCGCGTTTGATATAGTAAAAGAGTAAGATCAGCGGTTTGCCTTTTGGGCCTCCCTCATCATTTCTTCAATGGTAGGTTCTTTGATCTTGGTTTCTTCCATTTTCTTGAAGATCTCCTGTTGCGCTTCTGTCAATTCATCATAATTGGCAATGATTCCGTTTTTGTATTTAATTGTTATTGCAACACTTCCATTTTCATTATAACGTAACCAATTCCCGTCAGGCCGTCCATTGAGGTATTTTCCATCGGTTTGTTTTTTCCCGTCAGGAAAATACAATAAAAAACTTCCTTCCAACATATCTTTTTTATAAGTAGCTGAAAGCTTCAGTTGCCCGCTTTCAAAATATTGTTTCCATGGGCCATCTTTCAGGTCGTTGTTCCAGGATACTTCTTCTGCAACGCTTCCTCCGGGATAAAAAGCCTGGGATTTTCCCTGGCGCATTCCCATACGATACCCGGTTTTATAGGATAGATTTCCTGTATGATAGTTATAAAATGTCCAGATACTGTCCCGTTTGGTCTGCACATAATTGCCTTCGGCAGCCAGTTTTCCATTCAATCCGTAAAACCGGGAATAAGCTTTTTCCCCGTCTTGACTGTATTGCATGATTACCCGAATCCCACCCCCTTCAGGATGATATCGTTTCATCTCTCCGACAGGCTTGTCATCTTTAAAATAACCGGTATACACCGGAAAGCCCTTTTTGTCAACAGCTTCCCAGTAACCCTGTTTGCGGCCTTGTGCATCACGTTGGTTCTTTGTTTGCTGGGCATGCAAATATCCCGCAAGTAAAATGAATAATATCGTAAAAACAAAGTGCCTATGCTTCATTTTTTTCTATCTGGTATTCAGGTAAATCTTGAATTAGTATATTTTCAGGAACATGTTGTATTACATCCAGAAACCGTTCCTGGATATGTAATACTTTTTTCATATCTTCCGATGGCTTGTGCAAAATACGGTTATTACCGCTTTTATCCAGTGATTCGGTAATATATTTAATGGTATACCGCTGAATATCTTTTGCAGGCATGAAAGCACGTATTTTTTCCTTATCCGTATGCACTTCAGTGATTAGGTTCGCACTCAATAAATCAGCCATGACCATGCGTACAAGACGTATCGGTAATTTCATCCTGGCTGCTATTGCCTGGGCCGTTAACGGTACTTTTCCGTCAATAAAACGTTGAACGATTTTCTGCAGCAATAAGATATTGTATGCCCGGTGCGCATACGAACTGATCTGTAATGATTCATTTTCCAGTTCGTATAGATCTATGTTCTGATTGGCGAATGATATTTCTGCCCCTAAGAGAACAATCAACCAACTCATCTGCAACCATATCAACAATAATGGTATGGCGGCAAAACTTCCGTAAATAGCATTGTTTCTGGACATAAATAATTGGAGGTCAATATATAACCATTGAACAACCTGAAAGGCAGTTCCTGCAACGATCCCTGCAATCAATGCCGATTTGAATGAGACCTTGGTATTGGGCATGATCATATATAGCAATGTGAACGACAGCCAGACCATCACATATGGGAATAATTTCATTAGAAAAACCAGAAAAGGGCTGATATTGAACAGTTCTATCTGGGCAGAGATATTGCTTATCTGTGTCGCTACGTAAACGGTTCCGCTACTGGCTGCGATAATCAGTATCGGAGCAACAAGCATCAAAGAAAGATAATCGGTGAATTTGCGGACATAACTGCGGTGTTTTTTGATCTGCCAGATATCATTGAAAGAACTTTCAATATTTCCCAGTACTTTCATTACCGACCAGAATAAAACGACCATCCCAACTCCGGCGATTACACCTCCTTTTACATTATCAAGCGCTGAATGGACAAAAGATATCAACCAGTTAAGTACTTCTTCCTGTCCTTTGAAATTGTCAATTAGTCTTTGTTCCAGGTCTTTGTCGAATCCGAAACCTTTGGCGATACCGAACCCCATGGCTAGGATAGGTACCAGAGCCAATAAGGAATAGTATGTGAGTCCCGAAGCACGAAGCTGTACCTTGTCCTCAAAAAAACGCCGGAAAGAAACCAGGATCACACGCAGATATTTCAGCAGCCGGGCAATACCCGGAGGATAATCGTCCAGGCGAACACTCCATACTTCATCTGTAATAAAGTGTTTTACCTGGTTAAATATATGCTGTGTTTTTTGAATTAGGTTCATATCAAAAAATAAGTTCAAAGAAACGGATTAATATTTGAAAATACAATACCTAAGCAAAGATACATAGTTGTTTATGCTCATTGTAACAGCGGGATCCGTCAAGTGACAGCCGGAGAAAATAGCTTTATTTTTTCCCGGTCGTTCATGGCTTTTTCATTACCTTTGTCGACATAACCATAATTTCGTCAATCATCAACCAACTCACCATATATAGCGCTTCTGCAGGTTCAGGGAAAACCTATACCGTCAGTAAAGAATATATCAAGTTGTTGCTCCGTGGTATGGATTACCATCGCCATATCCTGGCCGTTACGTTTACCAATAAGGCTACGGAGGAGATGAAGACCCGTATTGTCCGGGAGTTATACCGGATGAGTAGGGGAGAGGACAGTACATATATACGGATGCTGGCAGGAGAGACGGGATTATCTGAAAATGAGGTTCCCGGTATCGCCCGGGAAGCGATGGCCCATTTACTACATGATTATGCGCATTTTTCTGTAGTGACGATCGATAGTTTTTTCCAGAAGGTGATCAGGGCCTTTGCCCGGGAGATGGGGCTTTATGCCGCTTATAATGTGGAGTTGGACCAGGCATCCGTATTGGATGAATCCATCGACCTGATGATGGATAGCCTGGATCAAAACCATTTCCTGAAGGATTGGCTGGTAGAATGGGCAAAGAAAAAAATAGAAGAAGGGAAGTCCTGGAATTTCAAAAATGATATACATAAACTCGGGCAGGAGATCTTTAGTGAAGAAGTCAAGCGGATCAATACGGGTCTGCTGGATGATATTACAGATAAGAACCAGCTGGAGCCGTTCCGGAAAAAACTGGAAAAAACGGTGGATGAGTATATGGAACATTTACAGTCGATGGGCATACATGCCATGAAGATGATTTCGGAACAGGGATTGACCGTTGATGATTTTTCACAGAAAGAAAAAGGGGTGGCCGGATATCTTAAAAGGGTGTCCGAAGGATTGAACCCGGAAGCCAAAACAAATGTAAGGAAAGCGCTTGATGATGTTTCGGGATGGTATAGTAAAACATCGCCACTTAAACATGAGATTGAACAGGCATACTATAACGGATTATCAGACATTCTGGAAAAGATTGTCTCCTTTCAGGCAGATAATGCACAAAAGTTGGCCTCAGCAAAAGCCGTGTTGAAACAACTGAATGTATTGGGTATTTTATCAGATCTGATCCGTTATGTCAAAGAATATACCCGCGACCAGAATCTATTCCTGCTATCTGAAGCATCCGGATTCCTCAGGACCATTATTGCCGACGCTGATGCCCCTTTTATATATGAACGGGTGGGGAATTTCTACCAACATTTTATGATGGATGAATTTCAGGATACTTCAGCGATCCAATGGGATAACTTTCGTCCTTTGATCGATAATAGTCTTTCGTCCGGAAACGACAGCTGGATCGTGGGTGATGTGAAACAATCCATTTACCGTTGGAGAAACACCGACTGGAAAATCCTGTCCGAGCAGGTGGAAAAGGATTTGATATATCATAAAATATCAAAGGAGACACTAAATACCAACTGGCGGAGTGTTCCGGAAATCATTCATTTTAATAATGCTTTTTTCAGGGATGTTGTTCAACAACTCTGCCAAGCTTTTGTACTTGAGGAAAAAGAAATTCCTGATAATACATTTCTGGAGGAATTGCTTACGGATATGCTGAAAGCATATAGCGATTCATACCAGTATTTACCGGAAAATCTTCCGGTAGACCAGCAAGGATACGTCCGTCTGTCTATTGTCCCGAATGAAAAAGAGGATGAAGAAAGCTGGAGGGAAAAGGTATTGAACCAGCTTCCCGGACAAATAGAGTCGTTACAGGATTTAGGATATCGTTTATCCGATATTGCAATTCTGGTGCGTAAAAACGAAGAAGCGCAGATCATAGCGGATACTTTGTTGAATTACAGGCAAACCCACCCTGATTCAACCTACCGGTATGATGTTTTATCCAATGAATCTTTGTTGGTCAAAAATGCATCATCTGTTAAATGGCTGGTAGCAGCAATTCGTTTTATCATCAATCCCGAAGACAGTATCAATAAAGCTTTCCTGCAGCATGAATACCAATGTTACCTGCATGTCAGAAATTCTCAGGTAAAGGACCTGACCGAAACGCCCGAAGATATGTTGCATCAATGGCGGATTTTGCCCATATATGAGTTGGTCGATCTGCTGGTACAGGACAACGGGTTGTTTCTTGATGAGATACAGGCCCCTTTTATCCAGGCATTCCAGGATATTTTACTACAATATACCCGTAAAGAAACATCCGACCTGCATTCTTTCCTCGACTGGTGGGAAGAAAACAAACACAAACGATTCGTTACTATGCCTGATGGACAGGATGCTATCCGGTTGATTACCATCCATAAATCCAAGGGGCTGGAATTTGAGGCTGTTATTATTCCTTTCTGCGAGTGGCCTTTAGCCAAAGATGGGAAGATATTATGGTGTCATCCTGAGGAGCCTCCTTTCAATGATTTGAAGTTATTACCTTTAAAATTCGAATCTTCACTCCGGAATACGATCTTTATCAAAGATTACCTTAGGGAAAAGATGTTTTCATATATTGATAATCTGAATCTGTTGTATGTGGCTTTTACACGAGCCAGAAAAACATTATATATATATACGCCCCATCCACAGAAAGAATGTTTCTCGAATATCAGCGATCTAATCTATCGTACATGGATGCAGCCGGTTTCCCATCAAAAATCCGATAAATACTATATTTCTCTGAATGAACACTGGCATGCTGATACGCTGGAGTTTGAACTGGGAGCACAAAATCCACGGATACAGAAAGAATTCTGCTATCCCGAGCAAACCACTTATTTTCGTGATAAAGCAGACCATCAATGGGAGTATGTGCCGCATATAACACGTAATAGTAGTTATTTCCATCTGATTGGTACGAACGCTCAAATAGATAAGGGACGTTTACTGCATGATATTTTCCGTAACATCATTACTGTTGACGATATGAGGAAAATTCTGGATACCATGATCACTGAAGGAAAATTGCCTGAACAGGAAAGGGTACATATTATTGGTGTGATACATCAGGCGCTTCAGGATCCGGTGGTAAAAAGGTGGTTTTCCAAAGACGTGTCGGTAAAAACTGAAGCGGAGATATTGTTTCCAGATGGAACCATGGCTCGTCCCGACCGTGTCGTTTTTGATCGGAACCATGTCCAGGTAATTGATTACAAATTTGGGGAAACAGAGTCATCCGGTTACAGGACACAAATAAAAAGATATATTCGTTATCTGGAAGAAATGGGTTATGCTCCGGTGGAAGGATTTTTATGGTATGTTACCTTAAATAAGGTGGAAAAGGTAGAATATTAAATCATACATAAATAGGTATATAATTCTACATTAAAGGGTATAATTTATACATAAATGGGTATGTAATTCTACATTAAAGGGTATAAAATTATACTTAAGTATTGTGAGTATCAAAAAATAGCCCTATTTTTGTGGCTTCAAAAAAAGTAAGTTTTTCACTTAATTTATTTAATAATAGTTATTTATGTTAAATCATTACGAGACCGTTTTCATCGCAACTCCCGTTTTGTCTGACGCTCAGATGAAGGAAACGGCCCAAAAATTCAGGAGCCTCATTGAGAGCGAAGGAGGCCAGATTGTCAGTGAAGAGGACTGGGGCCTACGTAAATTGGCTTATCCGATTCAGAAAAAAAGTACAGGATTTTATTACCTCATTGATTTTAAGGCTGAAGGAGAATTTATCCAGAAGCTGGAAACCGAATACCGTCGTGATGAACGTATCATTCGTTTCCTTACTTTTGCAATGGACAAACACGCTGTAGAATACAGTGAAAAGAGAAGAAAAAAGAAAAAAGAACAAACAGCAGAAAAAACAAAGGAGGAATAGATCATGGCACAAAATTCATCAGAAATAAGATACCTGACCCCGGTAACGGTAGATGTACAAAGAAAAAAATATTGCCGTTTTAAAAAGTTAGGGATAAAATATATCGATTATAAAGATCCGGAATTCTTGAAAAGATTCCTGAACGAACAGGGAAAAATTTTACCGCGCAGAATTACCGGTACTTCCCTGAAATATCAAAGAAAAGTGGCAACAGCCGTTAAGCGTGCCCGCCATCTGGCACTGCTACCATATGTTACTGATTTGATGAAATAAAAAAGAGATTGAAGAAATGGAAATCATATTAAAACAAGACATAAACAATCTGGGATCAAAAGATGACGTGGTAGTTGTAAAAGACGGATATGCACGTAATTATCTTATCCCGCAGGGCTTTGCAATTATTGCTACCGCATCTGCCAAAAAGATGTTGGCAGAGAACATCAAGCAAAGAGCCCATAAGGAAGCTAAAATTAAAGCTGAAGCTGAAAAAATGGCCGCAAAAATGGAAGGTTTGAAACTGACCATCGGAGCCAAGACCAGTTCTACCGGTAAGATATTCGGTTCGGTGAACACCATTCAAATTGCTGAGGCTTTGAACGAGAAGGGATTTGAGGTGGATCGCAAGAACATTCTGATCAAAGAAGATCAGGTGAAAGAAGTCGGTTCCTACAAAGCTAAAGTCAAGCTTCATAAAGAAGTAGCTGTAGAAATTGATTTTGAGGTCGTTTCCGAATAATCAAAACTTTATATAAGAAAAGGCATCAAAAAAATTTTTTTTTGATGCCTTTTTTTGCAATATCCGAATAGCCATGTTAACTGTTGAAAAAGTAGGCGGCACTTCGATGTCGAAATTCCATGATGTATTGCGTAATGTCATCATCGGGAAAAGAAAAAATGACGAATTGTATCACCGTATTTTTGTGGTTTCGGCATACAACAATGTGACCAACTGGTTGTTGGAACACAAAAAATCAGGACAACCGGGCATTTATACCAAATTTTATAACAACGAGGAGTATGAAACCGCGTTGGATGAATTATGCAGAAAATTGATTGAAATCAACCGGGAATTCGAGAATATAGGGTTGAATCAATCTGAAGCAGACCAGTTCATCAAGAAAAGGATCGCCCATGCGCGTCATTATCTGAACAGTATGGCAAAGGTAGTTGCATCCGGATATGTCAATAAGGATGATATATATCTGGCGGCGAGGGAAATACTGGCATCGCTCGGTGAGGCCCATTCTGCTTTCAATACGGTAAATATCCTGAATAACAACGGAGTCAATGCCACCTTCATCGATTTGTGCGGATTTTATGATTCCGATCCGCTGACGATTGACGGACGGATCAAAAAAGCGTTCGAAGGAATTGATTTTTCAAAGACGCTTTGTGTCGCTACCGGGTACACCAAAGGAACCGAGGGAATTATGCGGGCCTTTGACCGGGGGTATTCCGAAGTCACTTTCAGTAAGATCGCCGTTGAGGTAAAAGCCAACGAAGCCATCATCCATAAGGAATACCATCTTTCAAGCGCTGATCCCAACATTGTAGGAGAAGACAAATGTGTCCCGGTGGGACATACCAGCTTTATCATAGCCGACCAGCTGGCTGATATAGGCATGGAGGCCATCCATCCGAAAGCGGCAAAGCCGTTGGAAATGAATGGTATCAATATCCGTATCAAAAACACTTTTGAGCCGGAACATGAAGGAACCCTTTTCTCGAAAGACTATGTCAGTCCTACATCCAGGGTGGAAATCGTTTCGGGAACCGATAAAGTAACCGGAATCGAGATCTATGATCCGATGATGGTCGGCGAAGTGGGTTTTGATATGCACATCATGGAGATATTTTACCGCCATGGTATCAGTTATATCCTGAAATCGACCAATGCCAACTGTATCACCATGGTAGTATGGGATACCCCGAAATTGAACGCTTTAGTGGAAGAACTGGGGACGAAATATGATGAGGTCGTAGTGAAACCGGTGGCCATGGTTTGCTGTATGGGTACCAATATTGCTTTACCCGGTATGTTGGGCCGGGCGGCAAATGCACTCCACGAACATTGTATCAATGTGGAAGCATTCAGCCAGTCACTCAGGCAGGTAAACATGCAGTTTGTGATCAGAAGGGAGCAGTACAGGGAAGCGATCATTGCTCTGAATGAGGCATTATGCCTGGGACCTGATATAAAAAGCTGTAAAGTAAAATAAGTATATAAAATACGTTACGGTATTCTTTCGTATTTTTATGAGTGAAGAGGTGATACTTTCGTAAAAAATAAGTATAAATTGCTTGTAGCAATCAATATATGATTGCATGAGAGAGAGGGTACTACTACTGGAAGTTCAACAGGTAGGTTGCGATACAGCATATCCTAATGAAGAATTTACAGGTAAATACTGTTGATAGTTGAGAAGCCAGATATTATAGTTCAAAGTTAGAAAGTTCATCATTCATCATTTCTGCCATAGTTGCCTTAAACTTGGAATCTTGAATTTTAAGATTAACTTAGCGCCAGCATTCCTTTGTAGCGAACTTAGCTGAGCGATCTCACGAGTAACACAGCATAAAAAATTATATCTATGAGAAGAGTGTTTTTTGGGGTTTGTATATGTCTTAGCTTGGCCGGATGCACCGGAAAGAAATCATCACCGACTGGAGATCCGTTAGGAGAATATCTCGTTATTGATATCGCCAGTGGAATAGGTGAGTACCAAAAGGCATACTGTTCCGATTTTTTTTCGTCGATGGAATTGATCACTTTGGAAACCAATAAAAAATCTTTAATAGGCGACGAACCTGTCGTTCTACTTCACGACCAGCTGATTTTTATACATTCAATTACTTTATCTTCTGTTTTTCCTCCAATACGAGATCTCTACGTTTTCGATCGTTCGGGAAAATTCCTGAACCAGATCGGGAAAACAGGAAATGGCCCGGGTGAATATCGATCAATAGACAATGTTTTTTTGAACCGGGACAAACCGGCTATCTATATTGAGGATAATAACCACATTTTAGAATATGAGTTGGATGGGACGTTTATCCGGTCTTTCCGGGTACCAAAGGTGGATGGGGAAAATTTATTCCGTTGTTCTTATGCAGGGAATAACTTATTTGTCGGTCAGGTGAGTTATAACGGGAAAAATAAATACAAATACTGCTTATTCGATCAGGACGGGAATATTGTTAAAGGTTTTCCAAGCTACTTTTTTTATGAGAAGGTCGGCAAGGGCTGGTCTTATACATCGGCACTGAATCCAGTCTGG
This sequence comes from Bacteroidales bacterium, assembly GCA_031275285.1. Taxonomy (NCBI): domain Bacteria; kingdom Pseudomonadati; phylum Bacteroidota; class Bacteroidia; order Bacteroidales; species Bacteroidales bacterium. The sequence continues at coordinate 30,260 of JAISOY010000013.1, forward strand.
GTTGATGATCATTTATATTTAAAGGATTACGTAAATGATACCTTATATACCCTTACGGATTCGGAACTGCATCCGGCTTACATTTTTGATTTCGGCAAATACTCGATCCCTATAGAAAAACTCAGTCATGATATACCTGCCGGATCTTCTAATAACATCGTCATTAGTGGAATGGTGGGAACACCTGATTATATTTTTTATCATCTTTATGTTCCGGAAATATTGTCCAGGCCAAAATCCAGGCCAATACTCATGTCATCAGGACGGGAAAGATCAACTGATGCCATAGTGTATGGTATTTACCATATCAAACGGAACGCCAATATATTCCTTGACACGGATCCATATCAACAAAAAGGATTGATCAATGATATAAATGGCGGCTTGTCGTTTATCCCGCAATACTATGCCGGGAATGGCGTCCTGATCGATTTCTGGAAAGCGGAAGATATGAAAGAAATGCTTACCGAAGAGTATTTTGCCACCCAAAAGACTAAAGACCGGCAGGCACATCAACAACTCAGGGAACTGTTGAAAAAAATGAAAGACGAAGACAACGGGGTAATTGTTGTTGCTAAATTGAAATAGAATTAACGTTTTCATGCAGCGATGTAGATGATATAATTTTGAACATTTACTTATGAATTTTATTTGTATTTCTACGGATAAGTTACAACAGAAATGCAATTTCATCTACTTCATCCATATTGTCGGATATCCTAAACTCCATTTGATCGCTTCCATCTCTGCACAATGCCACATTTCGTGTTTAAAACTCCAGGACAGTGCTTCATATTTTGTATGCGCAACAGGGTGTTTAAAAGGTATCGGCATCAATTCTTCATATAAGATATCGTCGGTTAGCAGGGAGAGGTTTTGGATACAGATCTCATGAACGGCCTTGAATTGATCCTTCAGCTTACACACAGCGATCAGGTCTTTTTTTACAGACCGGTGTAATGTACCCATCCCATTAAAAATTTTAACATAATCGGTCAAAGGAATGATCTGACTGACCTTTTCATTTCTTCCTGTGATGACCGTAATGGCATGGAAATTTTGTGATATTAATAAATGACCTATTTGCCAGGCAAAATTAGCGTTCATACCTTGAGGCATAGTGTACCACAAGTCTTCAGGGATCTCTGTAATCAAACGGTCTGTAAAATTCCTCGATTCAATGATCTGATCTTTTAAAAATTCAATTTTACTCATTTTTCTTTTTAATTGGTTATCTAATTATGAGTGAGTAAAACCTATTTTTTGTGACCATTCAGGATAATATTTTTTCCCAGTAATTTCTTTTTGGCAGTTCCTTATCGGCTCTTCGGTATACGTCAATAAATCGGATGATCTTTAAGGTAGCGGCATATTCTTTATCCAGATCCACAGACCGGACATGTTTCCGGATCCTGCATTTACACGTTCCGGAAGGATTGTATAAAGGACAGGTATCATTCATGAAATGAGAGATCTTTTGCACTGAACGCGACAGTATTTTCCGGATATTGACTTCTTTCATTTCCATGATTTCACTGATTTGCCAATAAGACAGATCAATGTTGATCTTAAAAATAAAAATCAGTCGTGCATGATTGTCCAGGCAATGATTCTGAGCAGTCAGGCACCAGTCACAGCACCTCCTGATCCATGCTTTATGTTCCTCTTCCTCCTCTGTTCCGTCATACGTTATTTCAGGCAGTTCCCTGAATTTTTCCAATTCGAAAATGGTGGATATTTTTTCATTTTTTGCATACCTGAGGATGGTACGACTGGCTATGGTATAGATCCAGGTAGATAATTCCGAATGGCCTTTGAAAGAATGGATATTTTTCAATACCTCATACCATACTTCCTGGGCCGCTTCTTTGGCCAGTTCTTTATTTTGTATCATTCGCCGCGAAATGGCGGAGACCATTTCCCCGAACCGATCAATGATCTGCTCTTTATTAATTTCTACCAACAGTGGTTATTTACCTGACTCCTTTTACATTCATACGTAGCCCGTACAAATATTGTGAAGCTGTAATGAATAAAGTTTTCATGTCTTTTCCGCCAAAACATACATTAGCGGTCCAGTTGGCATCTACGGGAATATGTTCTATTTTTTCTCCCTTAGCATTAAAGACAGTAACTCCTTTTCCGGTAAGGTAGATATTTCCTTTTTGATCGATGGTCATTCCATCCGATCCCATGGGAGCAAACAACTGCTTATTAGTCAATGATCCGTCGGAAAGAATATCATACATATACGTTTTACTGTCACCTATATCAGCTACATATAGCCTTTTGCCGTCCGGTGTCCCGATGATCCCGTTCGGCTTTTTCAGGTCGTCGGCTACCCTTGTTACGGTTTTCAGGTCTGCGGAAAGAAAGTAAACATGTTCGCCATCTTGTTGCATTTTCGGATCGCGGGTCCAGTAATTCCGTTTATATAAGGGATCTGTAAAATATACTCCTCCTTTCGGGTGTACCCATAAGTCGTTCGGGCCATTTAATTTCTTCCCTTCATAATTGGTGAGCAAAACAGCATGTTTTCCGTCCATATCAAAACTCCAGATCTCATTGTCCATATCGGAACATGATAATAAATGTCCGTTTTTATCAAAATACATTCCGTTAGCACGACCGGTGTTTTCATGGAATACAATTAGTTCACCGTCTGTTGTCCATTTAAGGATGCGATTATTAGGTTGATCTGTGAAATAGACATTTCCTTTTTTATCTACAGCCGGTCCTTCTGTAAAACTAAACCCTTCTGCCAATTTTTCTACTTTTGCTTCCGGAGCGATGATCTGTTGCTTTTTTTGCCCGTTTGCCGTAAAAAGAACAGCAAAGAAGAAAAGGCCTGAAATGATTATTTTTTCCATGATTTGATCATATGATTATTATTGGCATCAAATATAACTATTCCGTCAATAATGATCACTTATAGGGACAAAAAAATAGGGTGCCCATCGGGACACCCTAAATCTATGATTGTTCTATCTGCTTATTAAACAGTAGCCATGTGAGCGATCAAATCCAATACTTTGTTGGAATAACCCCATTCATTGTCATACCATGAAACCAGTTTCACGAAATTGTTATTCAGGGAAATTCCTGCTTTAGCGTCGAAAATTGAAGTGCGGGCATCACCGATAAAATCGCTTGAAACTACTTCGTCTTCAGTATATCCGAGGATACCTTTTAATTCGGCTTCAGAAGCTTTCTTCAAAGCGGCCTTGATTTCATCATATGAAGCTGCTTTTTCGATACGGCAAGTGAGGTCAACAACAGAAACGTCCAGAGTAGGAACGCGGAAAGCCATACCTGTTAATTTACCATTCAGGGAAGGAATTACTTTACCAACAGCTTTTGCAGCACCTGTAGATGAAGGGATAATGTTGCCGGCAGCAGCACGTCCGCCTCTCCAGTCTTTTGCAGAAGGAGCATCAACAGTTTTTTGGGTATTGGTGGTAGCATGAACGGTAGTCATCAGGCCTTCTACAATACCGAAATTGTCATGAATCACTTTAGCCAAAGGAGCCAGACAGTTAGTCGTACAAGATGCATTGGATACAAAAGCTTGACCTTTATATTCTTTATGGTTAACACCCATTACGAACATAGGGGTATCATCTTTTGAAGGAGCAGACATAACTACGCGTTTTGCACCTGCGTCGATATGACCCTGAGCAGTTTCTTTAGTCAGGAACAGGCCTGTTGATTCAACAACATAATCAGCACCTACTTCGTTCCATTTCAGGGAAGCAGGACTTTTTTCAGCAGTAACGCGGATAGCTTGTCCGTTCACTACTAATTTGCCGTCTTTTACATCGATGGTACCTTTAAATTGACCATGAACAGTATCATAACGAAGCATGTATGCCATATAGTTTACATCAATCAAGTCGTTGATGCCGACAATTTGGAATTCATCCCTTCCCATAGCAGCACGGAAAACCAAACGTCCGATGCGGCCAAAACCGTTTATACCTACTTTAATCTTTGTCATAATGCTATCTGATTGTTTATTAATATGATTATATTTTGAATGCAAAAATATACATTTCTCGCTCGCTATGCAACAAATATTGTACCAAATGATGGGTATTGCCGATTGAAAAGTACATTTATACTCCGTTGATTTCCGGATGGAAGTATATGGACGGAATACATTATTTCACTTACAAAATTTTTCGGTCAGGTATTCTCAAGAAAGCGTTATATTTGCGTCCGTTTTTGCGACAAGTCTGCTGTGTTGGTCTCAGTATTTTCCGGTATCTTTAAAAGCAGAGGGCCGAATGATGAAATGAACCAGGGGATCTAAACTGAAAGCTAAATAATAAAATGAAATATATTGTAGTACTTGGTGATGGAATGGCCGATGAGCCGGTTGATGAATTATCCGGGAAGACACCGCTGGAAGTAGCCAATAAACCAGCCATTGATTACCTGACGGAACATGGAGAGCTGGGCATGGTAAAAACAGTTCCGGATGGTATTCCTCCGGGAAGTGATGCCGCAAATTTATCGGTAATGGGATACGATCCGAATAAATTCTATACCGGACGTTCTCCCCTGGAAGCGGTTAGCATGGGGATACAGCTTTCCGATACGGATGTGACTTTACGCTGTAACCTGGTCACTTTGAGTGATGATGTTCCATATGCTTCAAAAACAATGATCGATTACAGCAGTGATGAAATTACCTCAGAAGAAGCTGCCGAGCTGATCGGATCACTTCAGGATAAATTAGGATCGGAAATTTTTCATTTTTACCCTGGTCGTAGCTACCGTCATTTATTGGTGTGGAAAAACGGGAAAACCGGAAATATTTTGACTCCTCCGCACGATATTCTAGAACGAAAGATTGACGATTATCTTCCGAAAGGCACTGAAAGTGCAGTAATATTACAGATGATGGAGAAGAGCGTGGAAATATTCCGGGATCATCCGGTGAACATTCGCCGCAGGGAAGCCGGATTACGTCCGGCCACTTCTATCTGGTTATGGGGGGAGGGGAGAAGGCCGTCATTACCCAACTTTGAAAAGAAATACGGATTGAAAGGGAGTGTGATTTCAGCCGTTGACCTGGTATTGGGTATTGGATTATGTGCCGGCCTCGAACCAATAGAAGTACCAGGCGCCACAGGTAATATCCATACTAATTTTGAAGGCAAGACACAGGCTGCTATCGATCAATTACTGAATAAAGGAAAGGATTTTGTTTACCTCCATATAGAGGCCCCGGATGAGAGTGGCCACCGTTATGAAGTTGAAAATAAGGTAAAATCGATTGAGATCATTGATCAACAAATGGTCTTACCCATTAAAGAAGCTTTGGATGCTTCCGGGGAAGAGTATTCCATCATGATCTTACCGGATCATCCTACTCCTTTAAGGTTGAGGACACATACGTCCGATCCTGTCCCCTATGCTATTTATCGGAGTACCGTAGAACGCCGGAGTGAAATTTCTGCATATACGGAAAAGAACGGGGCGGCAACCGGGCTATACATTAGGGAAGGTTTCAGGTTAATGGATCGGTTCCTCAAGGATGAAGACGTATTTTAATGGAGAATGATAGTACCGGCTTATTCCGGATACTTTACATATCATATCGTTCATGACCCGGATCATCTTTTGCCAATAAATGAACGTTCAGATAATTGTTACTATTAAACGAAAGGCATATTTTAGTATACATTTGAAGGTAGCTATTCACAAAGAAGATAATTCTAACCGGAATATCCGGAGCAGATTAAGTACACTTTTGTGCTCAACTGATGAAAATCAGTTTTGTTCCATATAAAAAAATATATTTTTGCATGGAA
>JAISOY010000014.1 GCA_031275285.1 Bacteroidales bacterium
GATGCAGCGTCCTATGGATATCTACGCGGAAAAACGGGTACAGGAGACATTGAAGCAGGAATTTGCCTACGTATTCACTGATGATAAATATCCGGGCATTCCGGAAATGACCCTTCATACCATATCAGAGAAACCATTTCTTGTCAACAATGAGATCCCTATCACTCCTATACGGGCCATGCATCTGGAATTACCTGTCCTGGGTTTTCGTACCGGAAACCTGGCCTATCTCACCGATGCCAATAAAATATCCGGAAAAGAAAAAGAAAAACTCCATGGACTGGATTATTTCGTAGTAAACGGATTACGGAAAGAACCGCATATTTCCCACTTTTCACTACAGGAAGCTATTGATCTGATCCAGGAAATAAAACCGCGGAAAGCGTTCATTACCCACATCAGCCATCAGATGGGCTTTCATGACGAGGTGCAGGCTATGCTTCCGCCCAATATCTATCTGGCTTATGACCAGCTGGAAATAACTGCCTGATCATATTTTTCCGATACTTGGTATTAAAAAAAATTATATTGTATATTTGCTGATAAGAAAATTACGCGATTCTATTACTTTCAAAACTTAAAAAGATGAGCAAAAAAAAGAAATTCTGGCTTATTTTTATCGGAATCATCATTGTCGCTTCAGTGGCTTTTTTCTATTTTCGCTTTTTATTCGAATTTGGCGAAGGGGTAAAAGCCGGACAACTCAATTATGTGGTAAAAAAAGGATATATTTTCAAAACTTATGAAGGAAAACTGATCCAATCCGGGATATATTCACGCGAACCCGGCACTATCGGTTCCAATGAATTTGAGTTCTCGGTCAAAGATCCCAATATTGCCGATGAATTGATGCGGGCCGGAGGACGGTATGTTGAACTACGTTATAAAGAATACCTCGGAACCTTACCCTGGCGCGGATACAGTAAGTTTATAGTGAATGAGATCATCAATATCAAAGACATTCCGACTCCGATCCAGATCGAACCGGAACTGACTGCACCATTATAGCCTCCCGGCAGCACCGGATCATGAATTTGAAAGTTTGTACATAAATATAAATTAATTACTTTTGCAAATTGTTTGAAAATAATAAATGATAATCGTCAGCTTATGAAAAAAATATCAACAATCATCGGGATTTTATGTTTGGGAATAAGCACTGTACTTGCTCAAACCGTCTCTATCACGGGAACCGTTGTCAGTGCTGAAGACGGAGAGACATTACCCGGGGTATCCGTTCTGGTAAAGGGAACCACCAGAGGCACTACTACCAGTATTAACGGGACCTATTCTATCCAGGCAACGGAAGATGCCGTATTGGTTTTCTCTTTCGTTGGAATGAACAGCCAGGAAGTCCCTGTAGGAATTAATCGTGTGATCAATGTTTCCATGGAAATGGCTTCAACATCAATTGATGAAGTAGTAGTCACCGCTCTTGGGATGACCTCGGAAAGGAAAGCACTAGGCTATGCAGCCCAGGACATCAAAAATGAGGCATTGACCCAGGCCAGCAACACCAATCTGATGACTTCGTTACAGGGAAAAGTATCGGGTGTGGATATCAAGCCGTCGAGCGGTATGCCTGGAGCTTCTTCTCAAGTGGTTATCCGTGGCGCAAGGTCTTTCACCGGCAATAACAATCCGCTATATGTAATAGACGGTATGCCGGTATCATCCGGTTCGGATTTTCAATCCGGTTTCGGAGCTGCCTTAGGTTATGCCGGGGACGGAGTAACCGGAACCGATATCTCCAATCGTGCCATAGATATCGATCCGAACGAAATCGAAAGTATCAATATACTGAAAGGACAGGCTGCCTCTGCGTTATATGGTATACGTGCTTCAAACGGCGTTGTGATCATCACCACTAAAAGTGGCAGGGGTCTGGCCAAAGGGAAACCGGTGGTTTCTGTAAATGTAAGCGCCAGTATGGATCGCATCTCACGCAAACCTGATTTTCAGAATACATGGGCACAGGGTAGTTACGGACTTTTCACTCCTAACACATCCGTATCATGGGGGCCAAGGGTTGAAGACCTGCCGGATGATCCTGGTTACGGGGGTAACACCGTTAATGAATATACGGCTGCTGCTCAGGATGCAGGTATCAATACTACCGGTAAATACTATGTCCCGCAATTGGCGCAGGCTGGTCTGGATCCCTGGGCAACTCCCCAGAAATATGATAATATTGATGACTTTTTTAAACTGGGCTTTACTACCAGTATTTCGGCAAATGTAAGCCAGGCCCTTGATAAAGGGAATTATTCGTTCGGGATCGGAAATACCCATCAGGAAGGGATCATTTCCACTTCGGGAATGGACAGGACATCCCTGAAAGCTGCCGCAGAAACAGATCTTTGGAAAGGTTTCAAAACAGGCTTTACCGCCAATTATATCCATAACAACATAGACAAGCTCCCGACAGCCAATGATGGATTGTTGGGAACTGTGTATCCGGCTCCGATCAATTATAACCTGAAAGGAATACCCTACAGTTCTCCTACCGATCCGTACGAACAAACCAATTATCGCTCGCTGACATTTAATAATCCATACTGGTCACTTGATCATAACCAATTCGATGAAAAAACCGACCGTTTTTTCGGTAATGCATTTTTGGAATATTCCCCACTTATCAACTGGAGCAGTGATAAAAAATTAAAATTCCGTTTTCAATCCGGGGCCGACACATATACTACCCATTTTCAGGACATTTGGGAATACGGTTCCAGGGGAGGTACAGGATCCATCAATAATTATGGAGTCACTTCGGCAACCTTTAATTCATTGTTAACCGCGAATTATGAAATGAAATTCACTCCCGATCTTCATTTTACAGCGATGTTAGGAGGCGAATTCAATCATGAAAACATAAAGATGTATTCGGAGCGTGGTACAGGATTTACCTTCGGTGGGTGGAAACATATCAATAATACCGCCATACAGGTAGCTGACGAATACCAGGAAGAAGCAAGGACTGTCGGATTTTTCGGAAGCCTGACTTTATCTTACAGGAATATGGTGTATTTAAGCGCCACAGGACGTAATGATATTGTATCTTCCATGCCCAGGAATAACCGCTCGTTTTTCTATCCTTCCGTTTCCCTGAGTTTTATCGCATCCGAACTGAACATTATGAAGGCACAGGATATTGTTTCGTTTCTCAAGTTAAGGGCCTCTTATGCGGAAGTCGGACAAGCAGGAAGTTACATGAAAAATTATTATACCACACCTAATTATTCCGGAAGCTGGTGGGATAACCTTCCTATCCAGTATCCCATCGATGGCACGACTTCCTTTATTCCGGCAAATACGTTGTATGATCCCAACCTCAAACCCCAGAACACACGTTCGTATGAAGTGGGTATCGATATCCGTTTCTTAGACAATCTTTTCGGAATCGATTATACCTATTCCCGGCAGAATGTAACTGATCAGATATTTGATATTCCCAGGGCCGGATCAACTGGAATTTATTACATGGCAATGAACGGTGGAAAAATTCATACGAATGCCCATGAGGTCATCCTGAATATCAATCCTATCAGGACTACGGATATTGACTGGAACATCGGTATTAATTTCTCTAAAATAGATAATTACGTAGACAAACTGGCAGATGGTGTCAACAGTATTTTTCTCGGAGGATTCGAGACACCTCAGGTTCGTGCAGGTATCGGGGATAAGTTCCCTGTTATTTGGGGGACTTCTTTTGATAGAGACGAACAAGGAAGAATACTGGTTGATGAAGATCCTACCAGTTGGAGTTATGGAATGCCGATGGCCGGGTCCAATGAAGTGATCGGAAAAGTATCTCCCGATTTTATTTTAGGAGCAAATACCACATTCCGTTATAAACGCATTTCTGCTGGTGCTACCCTTGAATGGAAACACGGAGGCCAGATGTATTCGGGAACAAATGGCCTGGGATATACATATGGTACGGCAAAAGTGACCGAAGACCGTTCAACGCCGTTTATTTATAAAGGGTATAAAGAGGATGGAACCCTCAATGATATACAACGCGGCGGCGAAGGTGACCCGGATGCTTATGAGGATCTATACTCCAATGTGTTAGGCAATATCGATGAAGCTTTTATTTTTGATGCATCTTTCGTGAAACTGAGGGAAGTAGTCATCGGTTATGAAATCCCCAGGATAGGAATATTTGATATGAAAGTGTCCCTCTTCGCCAGAAATCTATTACTTTGGACAAAGTTACCGGCAATTGATCCCGAATCTTCGCAAGGTAATACGAATATGGGCGGCGCATTTGAACGTTTTTCCATGCCCCAGACATCCAGTTTCGGGATCAGTTTGAATGTAGTTTTTTAACTTTGTAAACAAATATAAAATGAAAACATATAATCTATTCAAACAAATATTTCTTTTATTGGCGTTGGTACTTCCTTTTTCATCCTGTACCGAAGACAAGATGGATGATATCAATGAAAATAAGAACAATCCGGAAGATATGCAGGCGCGTTTCATCATAACAGATGCAATGGCAAAAACCGCATTCTCCGTTACAGGTACCGATTATAATTATTATGCTTCGGTATTTATTGAACACAATGTCGGAACATATGGACAAATGTACAATGCCGAGATAAGGGTATCTGAACCTACTTCAGCTTCCACATACGGTAACGCCTGGCGTTCTTCCTATGAATGTATCTGGTATTTAAGGATCATCATCGATAAATGCTCAGACGGTGGAGCAGAGGAGGGAAATTACCACACCATGGGTATCTCCCAGATCCTGATGGCTTATAATATTGCAGTTCTTACCGACCTGATGGGTGATGTACCGTGGACGGAAGCGGGAAAACCTACAGAAATCCCTCAACCGAAGTTAGACAAACAAGAAGATATTTACAGTGATATATTCGCTTTGCTGAATGAAGGAATTGCCAATCTGGAAAAAGAAAGTTCATATGCGTCATTGGGAACACAGGATTTAATTTACGGTGGTGATGCAGACAAATGGATCAAAGCAGCATGGGGTCTTAAAGCCCGTTATGCTATGCGGCTTTCTCACAGAAATCCACAATACCGGAATGTAATCGACTGGGTTGACGAATCTTTTGCCGATGCAGGGGAACAATTTCAATTCAATTATAACGGAAGTACTACCGTAAGTCCAATGTATAAATTCCACCAGGATCGGCTGGGAAATCTGGGATCAAGTCAAAGTCTATATGCTAAGATTGAAGAACGGAATGATCCCCGCGAATCAAAATTCTTTCTGGAAAATTCCGGAGAATTAGCCCCCAATGGAAAACCGGAACAAAACCAGGCAAAATACGGAACTTCGGCATTAAGTTCACCTACAGCACCTACTTATTTATTAAGCTATCATGAATTACAATTCCTGAAAGCCGAAGCTTATGCCCGGTTGAATAATACGACTGAAGCTTTAAATGCCTTGTCAAAAGCCATTACAGCTGCTTTTGAAAAAGTAGGCCTGACGGAAGATGAAGCTGATGAGTATTTTGAAAGCATTCAGGGAAGATTAAACACTAATCTGTTGGAAGAAATCATGGTTCAGAAATATCTGGCATTTTATGAAGAAGAATCCATGGAAGCTTATAATGATTATCGCCGATTAACTGCCATGGGTAACGAGAATTTCATTAGATTAAGCAATGCAAATAATCCGGCGAAATTTCCGAAAAGATATACCTATGGGGATAGTGATGTCAGCGCCAATGAAAATATCGGAAGTATTTTCGGGAACGGCAGTTATGTTTATGAAGAACCGGTATGGTGGGCCGGAGGAACACGTTAATACTTATTCAACCTTAAAAAAGAACAAAATGAAATCTTCATTCAATCATAGTTTTTACATTCTTTTGCTTTCCATTGCATTTTTGAGCGCTTGTAATACGGAAGAAGATCCACCTTACGACAACAGCGATGTTTTTATTGAATATGACCAATATATGGTACCTAGGAACAATATCGGTGCTTATCTTTATTCTGATCTGGATGATCAGGTGAAAGTCAGGTTCAGGGTAAATGCTGACGCATCCTCTGTTAAAGTCCGGTTAATGAAAAAAGGAGAAGAAGAATATGGCCCGGAAACAGAAGTAATACCCGTCAATCAACAATGTGAACTCACCTATACCATTTCCGAATTAAACTGGACAGGAGAGGATGATGAAGCCATGGTTAAAGTGACCAATGGTCCGGTTTCAAAAGAGATAGTATTGACCACCGTTCCTTGCTGGATCAGTCTGGATAATTATAAGTACTGGGAGGTGCTTAATCTGATCTTTGCAAACAAAACATTTACCCCGATACAAGGTAAATCGATTAATGACACCATTAATTTTATGGTATCGGTCGATGAATGGATCGATATGAATCAGGCGACATGGGATGTTGTGTATACCGTAGGAATAAATGGAGTGGAACAAAATATTCCCCTTAAGGTCTCAGCATCGAAAAAATCGGCTTCCTGCATTTTTTCAATGAAAAATCTGGCATTTAATCCAAAGGATACTGTTTTCATTTATGCGACAGTTACCAATAAAGGAGTCTCAAGGATGGGCGACTATGCTTTTATTGTTTCAGACCTGACTCCGGCTTTTTCTTCAGAAATTGAGTATGCCGAATCATTTGCACCGGCAATCAGCAAAATCGAAAATGACACGATCATGGTAACGGCTATTGTAAAGAAAAGCATAAATTATCGCGAATGGCTTGATCTTACTAATGCTACCTGGTCCTATACTTATTCGGTAGGTGCCAAAGGCGCTCCCTCTGCACCCATCCCTGTCAGCACTGATAATATTGAAAATGATGAGACGATGTCCGTTGCTAAGTTTGTCAATATTTTTGGCAGTTTATCAGGAGTTGCCCAATATGATACCTTATTTATCAATAGTGTAATGGAAATTGATGGCAATACCCTGCCTGTTAAATATAGTTTCCAGATATCCAAGTGATATAAAGGTCCAATACATCATAAAAAAAGAGGCAATATCGCCTCTTTTTTTATGATGTGCCAGGTGTTTATTTAAATCTGTCACGATGTGCCCACAATCCGAGCGCCGGATTGGAAATATAGAAAATCTCTTCTCCATCGGGCATCGTATTGAATCCGTCTGTCAACCGGTCAGGATCGTATCTTTTTTTCATCTCATCCAAGTCCGCATAATTGAAATAGACACTTTCTATTTCATCCTTAGTTAACTTTCCGGGACAATAGGTAACTGTAAAACGGCCTTCGCTGGAACCATGGATCAAATGTGCCGCTGCCCCCAGATTATCCCTTAACTCCTGGTTCTTTTCAACAGCTTCAAGCGTCCTGGGTGTTCCGGCGTAACCATATTTCCGGATCAACCGGTCTATTTCTTTATCTTCTCCGAACTCTTTCAATCCGGGCGCCAGAACGATCAACTCTGCTCCGTCAGCCAGAGCCATTCTGGTACGATAAATACTTTTGTTGCCCAGCCATGTACTTTTAAATTCTTCCGGATCGAGCCATACCACTGCTTTCTTAATAGGTTTTTCCACCATCAGGAAGTTGGCTTCAAGTGATAACTCCGATGCCAGACGGAAGCATTCAAAATCATCTCCTGCATACAAACCCCGGATCTGCAGTTTTCCCTGCTCATCTTTACTCACCACGGTTTGAATGTACACGATAGGCAGATGATTCGTGAAATGTTCCGAAGCATAGTTCAAGACACTGCGTACAGGAGATTCGGCACGCCCCATGATCCGTTCCATTCCGTATACCGCACCGATAAAATGGCTTTTATTGATGCCTTCCGAACCACCTGTTCCGACAAAAACGTTCTTGTTGTAGTTGGCCATCCCTATTACTTCATGAGGAACTACCTGACCTATGGATAGGATCAGGTCAAATTCTCCTTCCACCAGTAATTTATTGACCTGTGCCGGCCAGGTATAATCCAGTTTACCTTCGGATACTTCCTTAACATATTCCGAAGGGATCGTACCTACCGTTACCACATCATTACGCCAGTCATGCACCCGGAACAAGTCTTTAGGTACTTTACCGAACATGCGCTCGATCTCACTATCCGTCATTGGAAAATGTGTTCCCAACGCAGGCAATACATCAGTAAGTGCTTTCCTGTAATACTCCCATACCATTTCAGTGATGGTTCCGGCAAATGAATGGAACCGGGTAAAATCAGGTGGCAAAACCAATACTTTTTTTCGGGGACCCAATTTATTGAAAATACCGGTCAACGCACTTCTTAATTCTTCGTTTGAAAAAGCGCCATCCTTCGATCCTTTAGAATAATATAACATAATATATCATTGTTATGTTGCCGGTACAAATGATGATCCATACCGGCAAACAGTGAATATTTTTAACGTTTTACCCTTGCATTTCCTTTCCAGATACTCCAAACCATATCCTCATCAGCCGGTTGGGCATAATCGGTAAGGAAAGTAGTGGCCAAAGCCCCGGTAGCCCATCCGAACTGAGCGCATTTTTCGGCTTCCCACCCCTTCAGGATACCGTAAAGCAACCCGCCGACAAAACCATCACCTCCGCCAATACGGTCGAGTACGCGAATAGGTCTCGGCTCTATAACGACAAAATCGTTACCTTCCAACATAATGGCTCCCCAAAGATGTTCATTTACGCTGACTACCTGACGTAAGGTATTGGCAAAAACCGATGTCCCCGGATAAGAATCCTTTACACGCATGGTCATATCTTTAAATGCGTCTATCTGATCTGAAATTGCTTTTCCTCCTGCTTCAGGTCCTTCAATATTGAGGCATAACTGAAAATCTTCCTCATTACCAATCAGGATATCCGATATAGAGGCGATCTCTTTAAAAATTCCGCAGAGTTCTTTTTCACGACCTTTCCAGAATGTTGCCCTGTAATTAAGGTCGAATGAGATCCTGGTTCCGTGTTTTTTCGCTGCACGGGCCAGTTCAAGGCAAAATTGACTTGTTTCCGGAGAAAGAGCAGCGATCAGGCCTGACATGTGGATCACCTGTACCCCTTCCTGTCCGAAAATACGTTCCAGGTCAAAATCTTTCACATTGAGTGTACGGCCTACTTCACCTGCACGGTCATTCTGTACACGCGGACCACGTGATCCGTATCCGCTATCTGCAATATTGAACTGATGCCGGTATCCCCACGGGCCACCCTGATCGACTTCAGCACCCTCATATTCCATTCCACGGCTTCTGAGATTTGACTTGATCAATTGTGCGATAGGACTGTCTTTCACAAAAGTGGTCAGGACTTTCACCGGAAGTCCGAGATAGGATGCAATGCTTGCTACATTGGTTTCCGCACTTGTCACCTGCATATTGAATGTACTTTCACTATAAACAGGTTGTCCGTTCAAAGGGGTGATACGGACTCCCATGCTGGTAGGTACGGTAAGCGCCCACCTGGCATCTTTTTTCAATTGAATACCCATAAATTTATTTTGATTTTATTTATTGTTACTAACCATATACTTTATCTATACACTCACGAAGTAATGAAACACTTTGGGCCACACCTTTTTCCGGCTCTTCATTCCCTTCAAATTCGATGGATATATAACCCTTATATCCCACATTCTTGAAAATCCGGATAATGCGTTCATAATCCAGGTCTAGTGTGTACCACTTGCCACCTCCGTAATAGGTCTTAGCCTGGACAAAGCAGGTCTGGGGAGCTATCATTTCCAGTTTACCGTACGGTTCTTCCAGAAAATTACCTGTATCTGCCAGGAATTGGAGCCATTCATCACTGATCGCATTTTTAATGCGTAGCATCCCTTCAGGAGTTCCTGTCAGTCCCCAATGATTTTCAAGAGCAAGGATTACCCCGCATTCACGTGCTTTCGGCAGGCATTTCTCAATACTGTCGATGCACCAATTAAAGCCGTCTTCTTCTTTATATCCTTCAGGAATCGGTTCTACGCCACGGGCAGTCATCAGGTCATCGAAAGACTTAATAGTTTTCCATCTCCCCGAGTTCAGTCGGATACATGGAATTCCCATTTTATAAGCCAGTTCAATACACTTGATGGTATGATCAATATTCTTTTGCCGGTCCGCAGCATCCGGGTAGACAAAATCCTGGTGAATAGAAAGGCTGATCAGGTCCATTCCTGCCTCAAAAGCCCTTTTCTTCAGCCTTTGCATATAATCATTGTCTTCGCTTTCCATTTGCCGGTGGAGTATATCCACTCCTTCCATTCCTAAAGCAGCAGCTTTATCAATCACAGATTCAATAGACGGCCTTTCCGGTCGGAACTGCCAATACGAATAAGTAGAAACTCCCAGCTTGATACGTGTTTTCAGCCAGTTTCCCGGTTTTTCCTCCGGTATTGCTTTCGGCTGGCAACCGGTCAGTATTCCTGCCGTGGATATTCCTGCTATTGAAAGGAAATCTCTTCTGTACATAGTTATAGATGATTAAA
This sequence comes from Bacteroidales bacterium, assembly GCA_031275285.1. Classification (NCBI taxonomy): domain Bacteria; kingdom Pseudomonadati; phylum Bacteroidota; class Bacteroidia; order Bacteroidales; species Bacteroidales bacterium. The sequence goes on from JAISOY010000014.1 coordinate 10,431, forward strand.
TGAGTAAATATCGGTACTTACACTCCTCCATATGCGCTATATCCGCCATCTACCGGAATACAAATACCTGTCACGAACGAAGAAATATCACTGAGCAGATAAAGCATGGTTCCGTTCAAATCTTCAGGTTCCCCGTATTTTCCCATCGGTGTGCTGGAAATAATCTTCTTACCCCGGGGTGTCGCTTCTCCTGTTTTTTCATCTGTTAACAAGAACCGGTTCTGATTGGTAAGGAAAAATCCCGGTGCAATGGCATTGACCCGGATACCTGTTTTAGCAAGATGTACTGCCAACCATTCCGTAAAGTTATTAATGGATGCCTTCGCAGCTGAATAGGCAGGTATTTTGGTCAACGGTTTGTACGCATTCATCGATGATATATTGAGTACGCCGCCTTTTCCGGCATCAAGCATATCCATCGTAAAAACCATAGTAGGCAACAATGTGCCTTTGAAATTAAGATCATATACCTTTTGGAATCCGTCCATATTAAGCCCATAGAATGTTTTTTCCAAATGGGTTTTGTCTTCCGGCAACATCTCTTCAAGTTGTGTGGTTGCAGCCGGAGAATTTCCGCCAGCCCCATTGATCAGGAAATTTATTTTTCCCAGCTTTTCATTGATGGTTTTTTTAGCTGCGATCAACGAATCTTTATCCAATACGCTGGCACCCACTCCTATCGTAGTTACTCCGTATTCTTTCTCTATTTCGGTAGCGAGCCGTACTGCAGCTTCTTCATTAAGGTCAACAATGGCCGTTTTGATACCGGCAGATGCAAGTCCCCGGACAAGGCTGGCCCCGATCACTCCTGCTCCGCCCGTAAGTACACATACCTTTCCTTTTAGATCATCAAATGATATTTTACTCATGATTGTTTGGTTTTATGGTTTTATTTTAAATTAGACATTTTTATGATAAAATTTTCCCTCAATAACTCTCGTCTTATTCTATATAATCAACGTAATAATCAATATTTTCCTTGGTAAGGATATCAATGGGCATATAGTTGATGCGCTTGATCTCTTTTTCAAAGACCAGATAATTACATAAAGCCATGATTCCCCGATATCCCTGATCTTCGGGCCGCTGGGCTATTAAATAGGAAATCGTATCATCTTTAAGGCATGCTACATTGGTACCGGACAAGTCATAACCTATTAACTTTATACCGCTAATTCCCAATCGTTTCAGAATGTTGGCCAGATGATAGACCCTTGAATTAAATACCACAGCAGCACGGATATTGGATGATTTTGCAAAAGTGTCCCTTATTTCATGAATATTACCTGCTTCCTCTTCCGCCGAAAAATCAGCATGGAGAAAATGATATTTATCTGCCAGCCCCTTATCATGAAAGTATGCCTTAAAGCCCTCTTCCCTAAGCTGGGTCTGATTGGAAGCACCTGCAATCCTGATGGCTTTGAGAATCAAAATATCAGAGCCGGAAGGCAGCCCGGATGCCAACAAACGTGCAGCCGTATAACCACTTTGATATGAATGCTGCCCGAAATAAGACAGGTAATATTCATCTTCGGTATTTGAGTCGATATATACTCCGGGAATACCAAGCTGATGAAGTTTTCCCATCAATAAAGTTGCCTCATTACGGAAAGTCGGAGCCATCAATACGGCATCTGGGAGATTATTCATTAAAGATTCCGAAGCATCTTTAAAACTTTGCGCATTAAATTGGTTGAAATAAAGTTTCCTTACCGATACATTATAATTACGTATTTCCTGTTGAGCCTTATCTATTCCTCTCTCAGGAGCTTCCCAATATTCACCCTGATGAAATTCCGGCAAAAGCGAAACAAACCGGAATGTCTTTTTCATGGCCAGTGAGCGGGCCAGGATATTGGGTTGATAATGTAATTCTTCTATAATAGCCAGGATCCTCTCTTTTTTATCTTCTGCAACTTCGCCCCTGTTATGTATTACCCGGTCGACAGTGCCCGGAGAGACACCCGCCATCTTGGCAATATCTTTAATCCTTACTTTTGGTGATGAATTCGGCATAAAACGCAATAAATTATTAATCGGAAGAACAGATTTTCAAAAACCCAATAATTGAAAATATCGCCGTGCACGTACACAGTAAAATTTCTCCTGCGAAAATAATGATAAAAATTTTCATAAACAAAATATTTCATCTATTTTCGTGTGCGCACACGGAATGCTTCTTTCTGAGATATGTTATATTTATTATTTCTCTTAAAATCAAAAAGTTATTTTGATCTGGAAGCATTTCATATATTTAAATTAAGGTATGTTAAACGTATAAACCCGGTAAAAAATATCAATTAAAAACCTAAAACCAAACGATTATGAAGTCATTTATGGATGAAAACTTCCTGTTACGCACCGATACGGCGCAACAATTGTACCATGAACATGCGGCCAAGATGCCGATAATAGATTATCATTGCCATCTTGATCCTGCTATGGTCGCCAATGATCGAAAGTTCGACAATTTAGGACAGTTATGGCTTGAAGGTGATCACTATAAATGGAGAGCCATGCGTACGAACGGGATAGAAGAACGTTACTGCACGGGAAAAGACACTTCTGATTGGGAAAAATTTGAAAAATGGGCGGAAACTGTGCCATATACCATGAGGAATCCTCTTTATCACTGGACACACCTGGAACTTCGCAGGGGATTTGATGTAAACAAAATTTTAAGTCCGTCAACAGCCCGTGAAATCTTCGATGAATGTACGCAAAAGCTACGGACACCTGAATATAGCGCCCGGGGATTAATGAAAATGTTCCGGGTGGAAGTAGTATGCACTACCGATGATCCTATTGACTCCCTGGAATACCATATTGCCCTGAAAAAAGAAGGTTTTGGGATCAAAGTGCTCCCGACCTGGCGGCCGGATAAAGCCATGGCTGTTGAAAACCCTGCAAACTACAAAGCATATATCGACCAACTTTCGGAAGTATCCGGAGTAAATATCCGTAAATATGCCGACCTGATCGAAGCATTACGTATCCGCCATGACTTTTTTGCTTCTGTCGGGTGTAAGTTATCGGATCATGGAACTGAAGAATTTTATGCGGAAGATTATACGGAATCTGAGTTAGATACGATTTTCTCCAAAGTATATTCGGGAAAAAACCTGACACCTGCCGAAATACTGAAATTCAAATCGGCGATGATGGTCGACGGGGCAAAAATGGACCATGAAAAAGGTTGGACACAACAATTCCATTACGGTCCTATCCGGAATAACAATACCCGCCTGTTCAAACAATTAGGCCCTGATACCGGGTTTGACTCGATCGGGGACCCCAATGTGGCAAAAAATATGTCGAAATTTTTTGATCGTTTGGATACCAGCAACCAGCTGGCAAAAACAATCATCTACAATATCAACCCACGGGATAATGATATGATTGCGACCATGATCGGAAATTTCCAGGATGGAAGTGTTGCCGGGAAAATGCAGTTTGGTTCCGGTTGGTGGTTCCTTGATCAGAGAGTCGGTATGGAGGCCCAGATGAATTCGCTTTCCGTATTAGGTTTATTGAGCCGGTTTGTCGGAATGTTGACCGACTCACGAAGCTTCTTGTCGTATCCCCGCCATGAATATTTCCGCCGTATCCTTTGTAACCTGATCGGACAGGATGTCGAAAACGGAGATCTGCCGGCTTCGGAATTGCCGTTCCTTGGAAAAATGGTAGAGAATATATGTTACAATAATGCAAAGGGGTTTTTCAATTTTTAATGGATCAATAATAAA
>JAISOY010000015.1 GCA_031275285.1 Bacteroidales bacterium
GCGAAAAGCTACCGGTTTGATCCGTTTGATATCACAAAAGTCTGGTTTCATTCCGATTATCCATTGATCCCGGTAGGTAAGTTTACATTAAACAGAAATCCTAAGGATCATTTTGGAGAAATTGAACAAGCAGCTTTTTCTCCGGGAAACTTTGTTCCGGGAATATCAGCATCACCTGATAAATTACTTCAAATAAGGTTATTTAGCTATCCTGATACACAAAGACATAGACTCGGGACTAATTTTCATCAACTCCCGGTAAATGCGGCTAAAGCAGAAATGCATAATTATCAACGTGATGGTTTCATGAATTATGGACAGGAAAGCGCTCCCAATTATTATCCGAATTCATTCAATGGTCCGGTCCCGGATGCAGGTTTTGCTCCCCCTTCACTCGATATTCAGGGAATGGCGGCCAGGCATGAGTATCCGTTAGGTGACATTGATTTTGTACAAACGGGTGAGATGTATTCACGGGTATTGTCTGATTATGATAAGAAAAACCTGGTGGGAAACATTGTCGGACACATTAAGAATGCCCAAAAACGGATACAATTACGTCAGACAGCCCTTTTTTACAAAGCTCATCCGGAGTATGGTACACGTGTTGCCGAAGGATTGGGACTGGATGTCAATAGAATAAAAGAACTGGCTGCTATGAGCCAGGATGAACGGGTAAAAGCAACAGAAAAGTAACAGAAGTAACTTTTATAATAATTAATTACTTAATTTTTAATAACATGGAAGGTTTAGGTATTTTATGGTCCATCATTATTGGAGTAGCAGCAGGAGCCATTGCAGGCTGGCTGATGAGAGGAAGCGGTTTCGGATTCCTGGTAAATATGATCGTCGGCTTATTAGGTGCTATACTCGGAGGATGGATCTATGGTCTGCTCGGATTTCAGACCACCAGTATCTGGGGAGTTTTACTGATGTCCATTGTCGGTGCGGTAGTCTTGCTCTGGGTCATTTCATTATTCCGGAAAAAAGGGGTGTAAAATACACCTCTTTTTTCTTTCAAGGAAACCTGCTCCATATAGCAGGTTTCCTGTGTTTTATCCCGAACACTATAAAGAACAGTTTTCACCGACTGCACATTCTTCATCGGGTTGTTCCATTTCCAATGTGGAATGTTGTATGTTCATGCCTAAGAGTACCTCTTTGATCCGGCATTTCAACTGTACAACTTGTGTATTATTTAATGCGGGATCGACCACCACATGCACAGTCAGGATGTTGAATTCACCGTCAATGGACCACATATGCAGATCATGCAGGGATTGTACCCCGTCGATATTCGTGATGGTGTATTTTACCTCTTCCCCGTCGATGTTTTCCGGGGTGCCTTGCAGGATCACCCGTAAGGTATCGCGTAGATTACGGTATATATTGAACAGTATGTAACAGGCAATGATAAGTGACAAGATAGGGTCGAGAATTGGAACGTCAGCGAATATCATCACAATACTTCCGATCAGTACGGCTACCCATCCCAGCACATCTTCCAACATGTGCAGTGATACGGCCCTTTCATTCAGGGAACTTCCTTTTTTCAGACGTAACATGGCTGCTCCGTTGATAACGATTCCGAAGATAGCTAGCAATAACATCCCCTTGGCATTGGTCTCTTCCGGGGATGCGATCCGTTGAATACTTTCGCTGATCACAAAGAAAGAACCCAGCAAAAGGATCACAGAATTGATCAGCGCACCCAATAAGGAGAATCTGCGGTAACCATATGAATATTTTGCATCGCTTTTTTTCTTCGATACTTTCTGAAAATACCAGGCCAGGGCCAATGAGAAACTGTCGCCTAGATCGTGTAATGCATCCGACAGTATGGCTACGCTATTTGTCAGGAAACCGCCGACTACTTCTATAATAGAAAACGATAGATTGAGGAAAAAGGCGATTTTAATGTTGGAACTCCCATGATGGTGGTGACCGTGGGAATGTCCATGGCCATGATGAGAATCATGATCATGATCTTGACTGTGTTTATGATGATTTTCCATATTTGATCAGGCCGGTATGGCCGTATTGATTATTTGTTTCCAAAGATAATCGTTTTTTCTCCGTTTCAGATTCAAAAAACGTTCACATTGTTTCAGGCCGTCGTACCCAAGCATAATGCCAAGCATAAAATCTTCTTCAGGTGTGAATTCATTCAGTTTTTTATTGCCGATTTCACGAATGACTTCCACACATTTCTCATCGCCGAAAAAGATATTGATCTTTGTTGCAGTTACTTCCCTTACCACATAACTGATATTGCGTTGGTGTAATCTTGCTTCTGCCTCGAAACGCAAGGTTGCGTCGAGGGTGTGCAATACCAGGTGGCGTAATCCCTTTTTATATTCATATATATGATGGTTCAATACTTTCATGTTTAAAATTTAAAGTTCAAGATTTAAAATTCAAGATCACCATCGGTGAGCTTTTCGAAGTACAGTCTTTTGTTTTTTTTGCTGACTTTTAGCTTTTTAGTGATGAATTTTCAAATGTATCATCCACGGTGCCATATTGTTTTTTACCCATTTGAAATGCCTGAAATAAGAAAACGGACGCATTCTTTTGGGAAATAAATCCGCAAAAGAGTAAGATTGCTTGATAAGCAATGAATCATGTATCTCCAGTAGCTTCATACGGTCTATGTAATTCATGCCCCAGGGCATGGGTGGAGCCTGATAAGATCTGGTTACCTGCATACCTTTCATTGTTTTCCGGGAATACCATTCGGGTATCATATCAAAAATAATCTCACCTTTCCTGAAATGGTCGGAAATTTGTGCAATAAGTGCTTTTGCATCTGTTCCGGAAAAATACATGATCACACCTGCCAATACAATAAAAATGGGTTTATCTTTTGGAATCAGCTTCATCCATGTAAAGTCAAGTGCAGAACAAGCGATGTTTTTTACCCTTTCATGTTGCGGTAAAAAACGGTTACGAACATCTATGGCTTCTGGTAGATCCACTGATATCCAGTTGAGCCGTCCGTTGTCGATACGCCAGAATTGAGTGTCGAGTCCTTCACCTAATGATACAATAGTGCCATTGGGATTACATTCAAGCCATGTAGAAATAGCATCATCGAACACACGGGAACGCAAAGGATGTCCTGCGTTAAATTTTCCAAAGTTTCCCGCGTAATCGTAATCGATGCGCTCCATCAACTCGAGTGCCATCGGGTCTTCAATCAATCGATCAGTGCGGCGTTGTTCACATCCTCGGTTATATAACGGCCATAACATGGTTTCAGGAACACCCGAAAGATTTATTTCCATACCCATAATGAATTAGAATTCAAATTAACGATGTAAAATAAACAGATGTACCTATGAACCACAATCCCTATTTTCGGGTAAAATATAACCGGTTGTCTAGCTATTTTTGGGGATTACCGGTTCTAAAAAGACTCTAACCATTATATCCTTATGTTTGGATTTGAAAAAGAAATGTGTTGATTATTTGATTAAAATGTATCTACCCTATCAGGAAATGAAATAAAGGATTATCTTTGCCCTTATTGGTTTAAAACGATACAACATAGCATATTGTCGGTAGGAGATAAATTATATTGGTAATAATAATATGAAAATATCGATGTTCGTATCATTAAAGTTGAAATTGCATGCTTAAGTATACAGTTATACTTACTTTAATCTTCTCTTATTTTCTGCCATCCTGTTCATCAGATTCAGGAACAAGTATTTCTACATATACTATTTCACAAGGTGATTTTACCAATGTTTTACTTGTAGACGGAATCGTTGAGCCTGTCCTTTCAACCACTCTGACAAGTCCGAGAAATTGTGACGGTGTGGTACAATATCTAGTCGAAGACGGTGTATCTGTTAAAGAAGGTGATGTCGTATGTATTATCGAGTTTCAGGAACTGCAGAATCAATACGATCAGATATCCATTTCACTTGAAAATGCTGAGGCCGGTCTGAATAAAACAAAAGCTGACCTGAACCTGCAATATGCCTTATTGGAGGCTCAGGTGAAAACCAATGAAGCCGATACAAAAATTTCCCGGATGGACTCCTTACAATTGGCTTTTTTAACCCCCAATCAAAAGAAAATAAAAGAGCTGGAGTTAGAAAAAGTAAGCATAGAAAAAGCCAGGTATGAGAAAAAAATATCGGCACTCAAGATCATCCAGCAATCCGAGATAAAAAGATGGGAATTAGAGATACAAAGGCTTGCTGTGCGTGTACAATCTGTTAAAGAACGACTGGATGCCCTGACAATTAAAGCTCCGCGGAGTGGATTGACTATAAGGGCCATCTGTCCACTTACCGATACGAAATATCAGGTGGGTGATCCGGTGTGGAGTGCAATGCCGCTGGTGATCATGCCTGATTTTAAGGAGATGAAGGTGAAGATAATGGCTTCGGAAACAGACTATAAAAATATTAGCGTTAACGATTCTGTCCATTATACTTTCGATGCCATGCCCGGTAATTCAGGATTTGGGAAAATAGTAAAGAAAGCACCGGTAGGACAGCCCTATAAGAGAGGAGGAAAAGTGAAGTATTTTGAGATAGAGGCATCCGTCGATAGTATACAAGCAATGCCGGAACCAGGATTCACAGCCAATTGCCATATTATACTGAAACAGACAAAAAATGCGCTCATTGTGCCTCAGATAGCCCTTTTTGAAGAAGATTCCATGAAGGTCGTTTTTGTGAAGAAAAAAAAGGGTTATGAAATGAGACAGGTATTGACCGGATTTTCCTCACTTAAAGAATCTGTTATCTCAGCCGGATTGTCTGTCGGAGATGTTATTTCCCTGTCCAAACCGAACGCTTCTTTAATAAAGGAAAGAGTGGCGCTACCGGACTCATTGACCAAAGTACCTGAATCACCCATTCAACCGGAAAATGCTGAAGAAGCTATACCTCTTTCACCACATTAATCATTGAATACCATGAGAAATTATCATTTAGAAAAGATCTTGATCCTTATAGTCATTGCCTTTGCATGGGCATGTGGCGATAAGGACAAACAACAGATACCGGTGGGAAAGGTTACCAAGGGGGTATTTTATATTGATATGCACGAAGAAGGAGAACTTGAAGCAATCAATGCGATCAACATATCATCGCCTTCTATTTCATGGCGGTTCGGCAGCAACATGAAGATCTCCTATATTGTAAAAGACGGTACAGAGGTAAATGCCGGCGATACATTGATCATATTCGATCCTTCGGAGGTGAATAAAGGTATTACCGATGCCCAGGGGAGATTGGAAATCAGTACTGCCGAACTTGAAAAAATGAAAGCACAACAGGAATCAGACCTTGAAGAATTAAGGGCGGATTATGAAATAACACGTATCTCTCACGAGATCTCCAAAATAAAGTTCGAACAGGCCGAATATGAGTCTGATATCATGAAAAGACAAATCGGACTGAACCTTGAAAAAGCGGAAATTTCCCTTGAAAGAGCCAAGGAACAAATAGATAACCGCATAAAGATCAATGTAGAAGAGATAAAACAGAAAAATCTGTCCATAGATCAGGATAAAGCCAGGCTCAATGAAGCCTATAGCGCATTACAACAGCTTACCGTAACCACCCGCGCTCCGGGTATCGCCATTATTAACAGAAACTGGAGCAGTGGTAACAAATATCAGGTAGGTGACCAGGTCTGGACAGGACAGCCCATCATTTCACTGCCCGACTTATCACAACTAAAGGCTACTGTTAAGATCAACGAAGTAGATATTGCGAAGATAATCAAAGGTTTGGATGTTGAAATAAAGCCCGACGCATTTTCGGAAAATAAATTTACTG
>JAISOY010000016.1 GCA_031275285.1 Bacteroidales bacterium
GACGCCGGAAGAACTACCTTCGGTGAGATCGCTCCGCTAAGTTCGCCTTACGGCTCAGACAGCTTCCGGCTTGCCCCTTCACTTTGCAGGACTGGTGCCCGCTTCCGGAAGGTCAGGCCTCCCAAGTGTAACACCACTGTATGAGCGGAGAAACAGAATATAGGACAATGTGAACTAATTATGAACATCTACTTATTTAATTAACGTAACCAATTTGATCAATGCGGCTTAAGAGAACAATAAATAGTACTGAGTGCTTAATTTCCAGCTATTTTTAATAAATGCATGATATTTGTAAAAAATATATTATGTTTGTCCTTCCAAAAAGAATAACTTATCTAGTGTAACAAAATGGTTAACAAAGTTTTAATTAAAAAGATGACATCCTATAGTTATCGATTCCGATGCCTGTTCCGATGCCCGATAAGGGAGTAATGAATTTTTTCAGCGTTATCGATAAACGCAATCATTCATCTTTTAGCTTTTTATCTTAATTAAAACAATCCGATAATCATTTTTTCCAAATGAAGTTTATTATTGAAGTAGCCAGCGAGCAACATTGTAAATATGCCGATGAGATCTGTAAAGAAATGGAAGCATCGGCAAAAGTTCGCGGTACTGGTATTGCCAAGCGTTCCCCGGAATATATCGAAAGGAAAATGCGTGAGGGAAAAGCTGTTATTGCTCTAGATGAACAACAGCATTTCGCGGGTTTTTCATATATCGAGTCGTGGAGCCATGAACTTTTTGTGGCTAATTCGGGGTTAATTGTTAATCCGGAATACCGGAAAAGCGGGCTGGCCAGGCAAATTAAGAAAAGAATTTTTGAACTTTCCCGTAAAAAATACCCTAAAGCTAAAATTTTCAGTATCACCACCAGTCTGGCCGTCATGAAATTAAATTCGGAAATAGGGTATAAACCTGTCACTTTTTCCGAATTAACCGACGATAATGCTTTCTGGAAAGGATGTGAAGCCTGTGTTAATTATGATATTTTACAACGTAATAACAGGCGTATGTGCCTTTGTACCGGCATGCTTTATGACCCGGCCAAAGAGGAAAAGTTCAATTTTATCAAAAGCTTCAACGTCCTGGAACGTTTCCGACGATTGACCACAGCAAAATCCAACGGAAAAAAATCATAGGAATAATACCGTTATCCTTAAAAGCATTCTGTTCCCTACGCAAAATACATTATTTTTGCGGGACAGTGTATTATTGTATTATTTTCAGCAAATCACCAGATATTTAAACGAATAAAAAATGATCAAAGCAGGTATTATCGGAGGAGCCGGATATACGGGCGGTGAACTGGTCCGTATCTTATTGCATCATCCGGAAGTAGAAATTAGTTATATCCATAGTAATAGCCATGCCGGAAAACCAATATATGAAGCACATAGCGATCTTTTCGGTGATACGGATATGGTTTTCACCGGAGAAATAGGAGATGCAGATGTAATCTTCCTTTGTTTAGGACATGGAAAGTCCCTGGAATTCTTAAACAATACATCATTCGAACGTCATCCGAAAATTATAGACCTGAGCCAGGACTTCAGGATCAACCAGTTTTTCCAGACCAAAGATGATCAATGTTGGGAATTCGTCTATGGCCTTCCCGAATGTAGCCGCCCGCAAATACAGGAAGCCGGATTTATTGCAAATCCGGGGTGTTTTGCTACCGCTTTCGAACTGGCATTATTACCGTTGGCCAAATCCGGATTACTTACCAATGAAGTTCAGGTAAACGGTATCACCGGGTCAACAGGCGCCGGACAGGCTGCAACTTCCACCACTCATTTCAGCTGGCGGAACAACAATATCTCCATATATAAGCCATTTACCCATCAACATTTAAAGGAAGTCAGGAAAACATTGGAAATAACAGCAGGCAATGTCATCCCTGAATTGAATTTCCTTCCCTTACGCGGGGATTTTACACGGGGGATCTTCCTGTCTGCCTACATGCAGACCGAAATGGAACTTCCCGAATTGATCCGTTTATATAAAGGGTATTATGCTGATGCTGCCTTCACTTTCGTCAGCGATCATGATATCAGTCTTAAAGAAGTGGTCAACACGAACAAATGTTTGTTACATATCGAAAAATATAACAATAAGGTATTGATCACTTCTGTAATCGATAACCTTTTAAAAGGCGCTTCCGGACAAGCTGTTCAAAACATGAACCTGATGTTCGGACTGGATGAAAAAACAGGTTTAGCGCTTAAAGCAAGTGTATTTTAAATATCCGGAAATCTTTATTTATGGTATTTTCAGTAGATAATCAAACGATCAATGATCTGGAGATTTTTCAATCCGGCAAACAAAAAAAATCATTGTCCAGCTTTCTCGACCTCACTCTTACAGCAGGAGGAAGCGACAGGTTGTACAGGATGTTGAACAATCCTGCCTGCGATACTGAAATACTCAATAACCGGATTGCTGCGATACGTTTTTTTACTGAGAATGATCTCATGTTAGATACGGATAGCCAGATGCTTGATTTCATCGAACATTACCTGAACCAAAGCGATTATCCGACAAAATTTTCTTCTTTAAAGGCAATAGAAAAATCAATCAGGAATAAGTTAAAACCAAGCAATGAATTCTATGTTAAGAAAAGAGGTATTGTTTACCTGATCGATTTCTTGGATTCATGGCACCGGCATATCCGAAAATTCGAAGAAATTGAAAGCCCCGGCCTGATAAAAAAATACAATAATGATGTATTGAGGTTATTCAATGATCCGGTATTTAAAGAAATACTCGGTTACAAAAATAAGAACAAAATAAATCCGGTAGCATTGGAAAAATTCGACCATGCTTTCCGTTACAGCCATAAAGCGCCCTTACGGTTCCTTCTGGATGTGACCTATGAATACGATGTGTTCCAGGCAATGTCGAGAATGGTCTCTGAACGCGATTTTTGTTTTCCGGAAATACTAACCTCGCAAGAAGAAATATTAGATATCAAAGGGTTATTTCATCCTTTGATCGAACAGGCAATCACCAATGATGTTACCCTTACAAGCAAGAGTAATCTTGCATTTCTTACCGGTCCGAATATGGCCGGAAAATCAACATTCCTGAAATCCATTGGAATAATTGCCTACCTTGCCCACTGTGGTTTTCCCGTACCGGCAAAAAAGGTGAGGATAAGCACATTATCCGGGTTATCCACTACCATTAATATTCCGGATAACCTGAACCTCGGATACAGTCATTTTTATTCCGAAGTATTAAGAATAAAGAAAGTAGCGGAAAGTATGAAGTCGAACCGCAATATGCTTGTGATCTTCGATGAGCTATTCAGGGGTACCAATGTAAAGGATGCACTGGAAGGATCTCTGGCGGTCATTTCCGCTTTCTCACAAGTAAAATCCTGCTTTTTCGCGATCTCGACACATATTGTCGAGATCGCTGAAAGGCTCACTGAAAAGGACAATATCCTGTTCTGTTTTTTAGAAATCAAAAGTGAAAACGGTATGCCCGTTTATACTTATAAACTGAAAGAAGGTGTAACAGATACGAGATTGGGTATGTATATTATTCAACAGGAAAAAATAATTGAAACCATTCATGCAATAACTGATAAAAATCAAAACCAATGAACTTATTCGACGTCTATCCCATCATTAACATCGAACCGGTAAAGGGTAAAGGATGTTATGTCTATGACAAAGAAGGTAATGAATATCTGGATTTATACGGCGGACATGCTGTTATTTCCATCGGACATACCCACCCTGTTTATGTACGTCGCATTACCGAACAATTACAAAAAATTGCATTTTATTCGAATTCTGTTATTATCCCTCAGCAAAAGGAATTGGCCGGTTTACTGGGCCGGATCTCCGGTTATGACGATTATAATTTGTTTTTATGCAATTCCGGTGCCGAGGCAAACGAAAACGCCATAAAACTGGCTTCATTCAGGAACGGACGTAAGAAACTGATCAGCTTTGGCGCTGCTTTCCATGGCCGGACACACGGAACACTTGCTGTAACGGATAATCCCAATATCAGTGCCCCTATCAATAACCGGGACCATGTGGCATATCTGCCTCTGAATGATATTCAAGCTGTAGAGGATACTTTAAGCAAAGGTGATATCAGCGCTGTAATTATTGAAGGTATACAAGGTCTGGCCGGAATCTATTGCCCTGATGTCGAATTTTTAAAAGCGCTTGATTCGGCCTGTAAAAAATACAATACGGTCCTGATCCTGGATGAAATACAATCCGGATATGGACGTACCGGCAAGTTCTTTGCCCATCAGTATGCCGATATCCGTCCCGATATCATCACCACAGCCAAAGGTATGGGAAATGGGTTTCCTGTGGCAGGAGTCCTGATCCATCCTGAATTTGAGGCCAAATATGGCTTGTTAGGCACCACTTTTGGCGGAAGCCACCTGGCTTGTGCTGCATCTATCGCCGTACTGGAAGTAATGGAACAGGAAAACCTGATCGAAAATGCACGGGAAACAGGAGATTATCTGATCCGGCAATTAAAAACTATTCCACAAATCAAGAATATCCGTGGCAGAGGTTTAATGATTGGTATGGAATTCGAAGATCCCATAGCTCCCCTACGTACCAGATTGATCAATGAATATAAGATCTTTACGGGAGCATCATCCAACAAAAACGTATTGCGTATACTCCCGGCGCTTAGTTTGAATAAAAAACAAGCTGATGTTTTCATCGACAGTTTGAAAAAGTCGCTGGCGTAATATTATTGATTATTGATTATTGATTATTGATTATTGATTATTGATTATTGATTATTGATTATTGATTATTGATTATTGATTATTGATTATTGATTATTGATTATTGAATATTTTTAAGTCATTTATATAATGAATGATGAACTTAGCGCAAGAGACCTAATAAGCGTCAGCGAGTAATGATGAATGATGAAATATGTGTGAATACTTATTGATATTTATGTTATAAAACGGTTATAGGTACTCAGTGCTATTTATTATTTTTAAAATCTCATTGATCAAATTGATTACCTTCATTAGTTATAACATTAATTGATTGGTATTATTTAATAATTCTATTCTAGAAAACATTGGAAAATTTAACTCTCTTAAAAATAGGCGGCAACGTAATCGATAATCTCCTCCTGCTCGACCGGGTCTTACAGGATTTCGCAAAATGGGAAGGACCGAAGACTCTGGTGCATGGTGGTGGGAAGCTGGCCAGCGACCTGATGAAGAAGATGGGGATCATGCCCAAAATGGTGAATGGACGACGCATCACCGACCGTGATACACTGGACATTGTTACCATGGTCTATGCCGGACTGATCAACAAAAACATCATTGCATCCCTGCAAAAATATACCTGTAATGCTATTGGACTTTCAGGTGCGGATGCCAATATCATTCCGGCACAAAAACGCCCTGTCAGGGATGTCGATTATGGTTATGTCGGGGACATCGATACCAAAGATATCGATGGCGAACAATTAAGCCGTTTTATCGGTTCGGGACTAACCCCTGTAATGGCTCCCATCACACATGACGGACAAGGTTCATTACTGAATACGAATGCCGACACCATAGCATCCGGTGTTGCCATTGCATTGGCAGGATATTACAAGGTATGCCTGGTCTTTTGTTTTGAAAAAAAGGGGGTGCTCCGTGATCCTTCGGATGAAGATTCGGTGATTGATTTCCTGGATGAAAAGCTTTTTGATCAATACAAAGACGAAGGTATTATTACGGCAGGAATGATTCCCAAGCTTGAGAATGCATTTGCGGCATTACACAACGGTGTAGATGAAATACGTATCTGTAGTCCTGAAGGAGTAAGTAGCGGACAAACCGGAGGAACCCGCATACGCATCGGAAATAAATAACTCATTCAATATTTTTGGTATCTTTGTTCAGCCAGTGAAAATAAAAAAATGGATGATAAACAATACCTGCTTGACAGGAGATACCTTGCAATGACACGCATCTGGAGTCAAAACTCCTATTGCAAACGCCGTAAGGTAGGTGCATTATTGGTCAAAGACCAGATGATCATCTCCGACGGTTATAACGGAACACCTTCCGGATTTGAAAATATCTGTGAAGATGAAAACAACGTCACCAAACCATATGTATTACACGCCGAAGCAAATGCCATTACTAAAGTAGCCAAATCAAGCAATAGCAGTGAAGGAGCTACTCTATACGTCACCTCCTCCCCTTGCCTGGAATGTGCCAAATTAATCATCCAATCGGGAATAAAACGTGTTGTATACTGTGAAAAGTACCGCATTGATGACGGAATCCGCTTACTCGAACGGGCCGGTATCAAAGTCACATACGTTGAGTGTGATTTCGGTATGGAACAGGTTTCAGAAATTATGGGTAATACAGAAAGCAATAAAAAATAATGGAGATAAAAAACAGAAAAATAGATGCGCTACTTCCGCTCATCATAGCATTAGTGTTGGTTATCGGCATACTTGCAGGCATCCATTTCGGAAGATCAAGGCCTCAGACCGGTAGCATATCTAATCGTGGACTTTTGTTCTATAGGCCTGACAATAAGGTAACACAGGCTTTAGATCTGATCACCAGTTCATATGTGGATAGTGTTTCCAGCAATCAACTTGAAGAAGATGCCATTACCGGAATGTTAAAAACACTAGATCCACATTCCCAATATATCCCTGCAGCAAAACTTGCAGCAGTCAATGAACCGATTGAAGGGAATTTTTCAGGAATCGGCGTTCAGTTCAATATGTTGAATGATACGATAATAGTTGTTAATACGACCCCTAAAGGCCCTTCTGAAAAAGTGGGTGTAATGGCCGGGGACCGAATCGTGGAAGTAGACGGGACCACTGTTGCCGGTATAAAAATGTCCAGCAATGATATCGTCAAAATGCTAAAAGGAAAAACAGGAACCAAAGTAAAAGTGGGTATTTTCCGTAGAGGAGAAAAAGACCTGCTTTATTTCGATATTGTCCGGGATAAAATTCCCCTGTTCAGTGTGGATGTCGCCTACATGCTTACACCTGAAATCGGATACGTAAAGGTAAATACATTCTCCAGAACCACCATCAAGGATTTTACAGATGCTCTTATCCGCCTCAAATCAGAAGGGTTGGAAAAACTAATCATAGATTTGCGCAATAACTCCGGCGGCATTATTGACGGTGCAATAGGAATGTCCGAATTATTCCTGCCCGAAGGATCATTAATTGTATATACGGAAGGAAATGAACGTCCCCGTTATGATTATTTTTCCAAAGCAAAAAATTCATCATTTGCTGATACTGAACTCATTATTTTAATCAATGAAATTACCGCATCAGCCAGCGAAATTGTTTCCGGTGCCATTCAGGACAATGACAGGGGTACGATTATCGGTAGAAGGAGCTTCGGGAAAGGACTGGTACAGGAACAACATAAACTCAATGACGGTTCTGCGATACGTATCACCGTTTCCAGGTATTATACTCCAACCGGACGTTCCATACAAAAACCTTATGACGGGGGATTGGAGAAATATTACAATGAATTAAGAGAAAGAAGATTACATGGAGAAATGAACGAAGCCGACAGTATCCATTTCAATGATTCGCTCAGATACATCACTCCAAAAGGAAAAGTAGTATATGGAGGAGGTGGAATTATGCCAGATATCTTCGTTCCGGTGGATACATCCTATTACTCTGTCTATTTTGAACAAATTATCCAACGTGGGCTGATCTACCGGTTTGCTCTCAATTATTCAGACGTCCACAGGAAAGAATTGTCGAATGTTCCCGATTATCAAACACTGGAAAAAAACCTCCGTAAAGGCGGTATTATGGAGCAGTTTATCAAATATACATCGGAACAAGGCATTAAAAGAAATAACAAGGATTTGAAAATATCAGGCAATGCAATTGAAAACATGGTTATTGCATATATTGTCCGGAATATATTTGATGATAACGGATTTTATCCGGTTTTTAATCAGGATGATCCAATGATCCTAAAAGCTATAGAAGTGTTTACTTCCGATAAATGAAAGAGCATTTATCCGGACAGTAGCTTTAAATAAAATATTTGATCCATGAGACGCCGAGAATTTGTAAGAACGACCACCGCAATGGCTTTTGTAAGTCCTTTTTTGATGGGAACAGATATTTATGCTCTGGATTCTTCCCCAAAACACACATTTAAGGAAGACGATACCATTTGTGCATTTTCCAAGATCTTCCAATGGCTGGATTACGATAGTTTAGCCGGATTTCTTTCTGAGGCCGGATTTGAGGGTATTGACCTTTCTGTCCGTCCCGGAGGGCATATTCTACCGGATAACGTGGAAAAAGACCTGCCTAAAGCAGTAAAAGCCGCACAAAAACATGGGCTTACCATTCCAATGATAGCAACCGCCATTACCGATGTCTCTGATCCTGTAACAAAACGGATCCTGAAAGCAGCATCTGATACAGGAGTAAAATATTACCGGCTTGGATATTACCGGTATGATGAACAACTGGATGCAACACAAAATCTGGAAAAGGTAAAAAAGAGCCTCAATGCATTAGGTGAGTTGAATGCAAAATACGGGTTACAAGGTGGATATCAGAATCATGTAGGTAATTTTGTGGGAAGCCCTGTATGGGATTTATGGTATGCCATCAAAGATCTTGACCCGGAACACATAGGTTGTCAATATGATGTCCGTCACGCTGTTGCAGATGGACTTTCCTGCTGGATGTCAGGATACCGGGCCATTGCTTCGCACATAAAACATGTATGTATTAAGGATTTTACATTCCGGCAGGACAACAATGGAAAATGGGGAGTACGGTCTGTCCCTCTGGGAACAGGTGCTGTGGACTTCAATACCTATTTTAAGATCAGAAAACAATGTAACATAAGCGGTCCGTTATCTATTCATTATGAATTTCCCATTGAAGGAGATATCCCTTCCTTGTCCCCGGGAGAACGGATGAAAAAGATATTGCCCACCATACGAAAAGAAGCGGACACCCTACGGACGATGATAAAAAATAGCAATCAGGCATAAGTTGCTATCTCTTTTTATTTCAGTTTTTTTTCAGATTTATTAATTTATTTTGTTTCCCAAATAATCATTGACTTAAAATGAAGATATTGGTAATCGAAGATGAATATGAGATGCTGAAAGCAATTGAAGTATCACTGCTTTCAGAAAAGTATATTGTGGAAAAAGCGACCGATTATGCATCTGCCATAGAGAAAGTTTTCCTGTATCAATATGATTGTATTCTTCTGGATATTTCTTTGCCAGGAGGAAGTGGATTAAAAATCCTGGACGAGATGAAAAAAGAAGGAATTGAGTCCAATGTCATTATTATTTCTGCCAAAAATTCCATCGACGATAAGGTTATTGGACTGGAACTGGGGGCAGATGATTACCTGACCAAACCCTTCCACATGGCCGAACTACATGCCCGGATAAAAGCAGTACTCAGGAGAAAACTACAGGATGGAAAAGATATACTCGTATTGGGTAATATGGAAGTAGATTTTCATGAAAGAACAGTAAATATAAATGGAGAGCCATTAAAATTAAACCGTAAAGAATTCGACATTTTGTCTTTTTTCGTCACCAACCTGAATCGTTTGATCACCAAAGAAACGCTGGCAGAACATGTATGGGGGGACCACATTGATACGGCAGATAATTTTGATTTTATTTATGCGCAGGTAAAAAATATAAGGAAAAAACTGAAAGACAATCAGGCTAGTGTTGCCTTAGAAAATATTTATGGTGTTGGTTATAAAATGATCTTATGAGACTGGCCGATCTTTTGTCATATAAGCTTTCCTTCATCTTCATACTGATATTCACCGTATGGGCAGGTGTATATTTTGTATTTCAGATGATGGAGATATATGACGGGATCGATGAGGGATTGAGTAACCTGAGACAGGAATTGGTTGTCCGGGCCAATCAGGATGCGCAATATGTAACGGACATGGCCAAACACGATCCCCTCAATATGATCCTGGAAGAGATCAGTTATGATAAGGCCAAAGACATAGTAGATGAATTTATTACGACTAAAGTATATTTTGCAACAGAGTTGGAAGATGAAGAAGTAAGGATGCTGGTTTCCGCTTTCTATTGTGAATCCAATCAGCGATATTACCTGTTGAAAATATTTACATCTACGGTAGAAAGCGAAGACCTGATAAAAAATATGCTCTATCTGTTGCTTGCCTTATGGTTAAGTCTTGCTATCGCTTTTATTTTTGGCAGTAAACGGATCATCCGGAATAGTACAAAATCTTTTTACCATTTACTGGAAATGTTAAAAACTTTTGAATTAAATCAGTTACAAACCATTGATCTTCCGGCCACATCTGTTAAAGAATTCTCCGAGCTGAATAAATCGGTGAAAAAATTATTAGACAATAATATCCGTGTGTATAATGAGCAGAAAAATTTCATTGAAAACGCTTCTCATGAAATGCAAACACCTTTGGCCATTGTGATCGGAAAGTTGGAATTATTAATGGATGAACCACTCAGTCGTGAACAGATGGAGGAGATCAGCCATGTGTTAAATATCCTGAACAGAATGAAACGACTGAACAAGCAATTATTATTACTGTCCAAAATAAGGAACAATCAATTTCCCGAGGGTAGTGAAATACACTTTACAGATGTTTTTGATAACGTCATTGATGAATTCCAGGAATTGATCGAACACAAGGGATTAACCCTGAATATCCGCAAGGAAGGCGACCCAGTATCGATCATGAACGAAGACCTGGCTTATATCATGATCACCAATCTGGTAAAAAACGCCATTGCCCATAATATTAGAAATGGAAACATCGACATATGCATCAAAGATGATCAGATGGTAATTTCCAATACCGGAAAGAAGATCGACAGCAATGTAGATATTTTTGAACGATATAATACCGGTGATCATCTTCCCGGATCTTCCGGAATAGGGCTTTCGATTGTAAAATCAATTGCCGACCTATACCATTTCGAAATTTCGCATAAATATAATAATCAACACATTACGACTTTAACTATAAAATAATTCATTTTTTAAGATTTTCCCAATTCTTTTCAGAATCATTTCTGACTTTTGTATTATGAATTTAATAAAATATTTTTCAATAAAATCAAAAGTCATGAAAAAGTTAATTGGATTAAGTTTAGTTGTCTTTTTATCATTTCAGCTAAATGCACAGACTATCACAAAAAATTACAGTAACGAAGAGATCGGGAAAATGATCACTGATTTCCAAAATGCCCACTCAAGAAATACCACACCGAGTGCTGAAATACTCCAGAAATTCCGGACAGATTTTCCTAACGCAAGGGATATAGAATGGGAAGTAGGTGGTGATACCTATGAAGTAGAATTCGATGTTAAATATACGGATTACAAAGCTTATTATGATAATAAGGGAAATCTGTTGATGTATACATATGACCTTTCGCCGCGACAATTACCGTCTATCGTGAAAAATGCCGTAATGGCCAAATATCACAAATATAAAATCGAAGATGTTAATATCATATATCAGGGAACTGAAGTGTTTTACAAGGTAGAAATAGAACATAATGAAATGCCTGATATGAAACTTATTGTCAAAGAAGACGGTAGCCTGGTAAAAGAATGGAATGACTAATTTATAAAAATTTAAAAAAATGAAAACAAATCTTTTAATTTTTGCACTGGTGGTGAGTGGTTTTGCATTCTCATCCTGTGATAAGGATGATGATAAGGTAATATCAAAAAGCGACTTACCGGAAACCGCACAGGCTTTTCTCAATACCTATTTTGCAGGTATTACCGAAACAAGGGTTGAAAAAGACAACGACAACTATGATGTTTACCTTTCCAATGGAATGGAAGTTGAATTCGATCTGAATGGAAACTGGAATGATATCGATGGAAACAGAAATCCTCTTCCGGCAACTATTTTGGATCAACTCCCGGTAACTATCTCCGAGTATCTGACCCTGAATCATGAAAATGCCTCCGTTTTCAGTATCGATAAAGAACCATACGGATATGAAGTGGATATGTCCAACGGTTGGGATGTGAAATTTAATTTTGAAGGAAAATTTTTATCACAAACGATAGATTAACCGACATTATATCTAGAAACAAAGAGGGTTGCTTCCGGAAAGGAAGCAACCCTCTTTGTTTGAGAAGAATGATAACTTGAAAAAAGTGTTTATTTT
Organism: Bacteroidales bacterium; assembly: GCA_031275285.1. NCBI lineage: Bacteria > Pseudomonadati > Bacteroidota > Bacteroidia > Bacteroidales > Bacteroidales bacterium. The sequence goes on from JAISOY010000016.1 coordinate 12,213, forward strand.
TGTACGGCTTAATCGCTAATTCCAATGCTTAATTCTTTCCTATGATGCAACGAATCACTTTTTTCATGTTTCTTATTATGATATTTCCTCTGTCTTATTCGCAAGAGATGAATGAGATGTGGGGTGAACAGATTTCCGGTTTGAATGTACAGGATGCAGGTCGAGGCCAACTGTTCCGCGATGGTAATTATGCCATGTTTATTCACTGGGGACTTTATTCTCAGATCGCTAACGAATGGAAAGGAAAGACTTATTATGGTATCGGGGAATGGATCATGAATAAAAATATGGCCAATATCCCGGTGAAAGAATACATGGAAGTGGCTAAAGATTTCAACCCGGTAAAATTCGATGCTGAAGGAATTGTACAGTTAGCCAAGGATGCTGGTATGAAATACATCATCATTACCAGTAAACATCACGATGGCTTCTCTATGTACCATTCAAAGGTAAATATGTTCAATATAGTAGATGCTACGCCTTTTGCCCGGGATCCTATGAAAGAATTGGCACAAGCATGTAAAAATGCAGGACTCGGATTCGGGTTTTATTATTCACATAACCAGGACTGGACAAATCCGGAGGGAACAATCATGCCGGAAGAAAGTGTTGATGATCCGGCTTCTTTTGAAAGTTATTTCAAATACAAATGCCTGCCTCAGGTAGAAGAGATCACCACGCAATACGGACGCATTGAACTGGTGTGGTTTGATACGCCGGGACGTATTTCACGTGAGAAAGTACAGCAACTGGTAGATATTGTCCGCAAAAATCAGCCACAGGCATACATTTCCGGAAGAGTGGGACATGGATTGGGTGATTACACAACTTTAGGCGATATGGAAGTACCAGTCAGGAACCACGATGGGATATGGGAAACCGTGGATGTGACCAATGACTCATGGGGATATGCCTGGTACGATCAGAACTGGAAAAATCCCAAAGAAATATTGATGCGCCTGATTTCAACTGTGGCCCGGGGTGGTACATACATGCTGAATATAGGTCCGAAACCGGATGGAAGCATTCCCGAGCAGGCAGCCTATTCGTTACGAAAATCCGGGGAATGGATACACCGTTACCCTCAGGTCGTATATGGTACGGATGCATCTCCATGGCAACATGCTTTACCCTGGGGAGATATAACCGTAAAAGACAAAAAACTTTTTTTATCCGTTTATGAATGGCCTGCTTCAGGAAAGATCTACCTGCCCGGACTACAAACAGATATTGTGTCAGTGGAGATACTTGCCGGAAAAAAACGTTCTAAACTAAAATTCAGTAAGGAACAGGGATGGACAATATTGGAATTACCATGCATTCCACCCGAAGAACTGGTCTCTGTGGTTGAATTAACTCTGAAAGATAAGGCAAAAGTTGAAACCACCCAGGCAATTGACCCGTACATGCCACTGATTTTGCCTGCTGATTTTGCTGAAACAAAGAATTGCCGGAAGAATAAAAAACAATGGATGGAAAAATTTGGTGAATGGAAACATGTCATGCAGATCGATCAATGGAAAGAGGGATCTGCTGCTATCTGGGAGATCAATTTTAAAGAAGCGGGTGATTATATGGTTGAATTAACCTATAGTGGAAAAGGTAAACTGGTATGGACCATTGAGAGTGAAACAGGGACAAAGATACAAAACCAGCAAAATTCATCAGCCATCTATCATACTTTTCCGTTTGGCTGGTTAAATATAGGAAAATCCGGTAAGCAAAAAATAACCGTTACCTTACAGGAGGGCGACAGAAATGCAGTAAGCCTAATGTCCCTCAAATTGAAAAAAGTGAATTGATCCCCTGGCAATAAAACCTTTCAGTATGATGCAACCCAATACCTGGTTTCTATTCTTTGGTTTTAATTACCATCGCACCATTCCGGGCTTTATCCCCATATTGTTTGATGGCTTCATCAGGAGCATAAGTAACTATACTACTGATATCGGATATATCAATACTTTTATTAGGATTCCATTTTTTTCCATTCAGTATAAAATTATAACCATTATCCTCAAATTTTTTGGCTAACATGATCGACATTTTATAATCCGGACTTCCTACCTTTGCAAGATATATTAAAGCATTTTCCATGTAATCAGGAAGTTGAAGATCTTTAAATAGTACTGGTTTTCCATTATACATGATCTCGTAATTATTTATTTTTTTCATTTCCGATTCTACTATCCCTGAATTTTCGTCGGTTGAAAAGTTGGTATTATATTCAAAATTAACTGTTTTACCAGTCTCCTCTGACCGGTATGTCCCAAATGTTCCATATTTTTTAGATGGGTCCTTGGATGAGGAAGTGACATTTACAGTTGAAGCATCACTTTTGACCGCCTTTTTTCGACAGTCCACAATCACCGGAAGTAGACGATCAATCATATTTCTATCATCTGTATTTAAGGCTATGTACTCCTTTTGAAAATGGCGTAATGACATTTCATTCCGCTTATTTTGATACACATTACCTACTGCATTCAACAACTGTGAATATTTCTCCGGGAGAACATTTTCATCACTTTCGATGATGATGTATTTAACAATCACTTCAAAATCCTCTCCTCCAATATTGATCCGGGCAATTTCATTGAAAAAATTCCTTTCTTTTTCGGCCACCAAAGCCGAAAGGATAAAAGCAGGCAATTCTTCCATAGAGGTACGTTTACCGTCCTTCAAAATATCTCCGGATTTATTCATGGCGATATACATACCTATGCTCTTATCCATTTTTCCACCATATGCAAGCTTATAAGCCCGGACAACGGAATTCCATGTTTCTTCATGGCCCAGGCTTTTGCTGATATCAACAGGAAGGGATTTACGAAGTTCTTCAAGAAACTTTTCTTCTGTCCAGTTCGTTTTTTCCTGCGTATTTTCTGTAACTTTGAACATTGAAATTTGTTCCAGTTCCCGTTTAATTTCGGGACGGGCAAAGGCTTGCAATAAGAGTGCAGCCAACGGAATAAAGAGCAAGGCTCTCCACCGGGCCCAGGTGCGGGTGTTTTGTTTGTTCATCATCTTGATCCGTTTTTTAATTTTACTTTGGGCAAAGCTGCTGGCCACAGAGTAACGGCTTGCGCCAGCAGCTTTTTCGATTAATAATAATTGGTATTGGGTTGCATTGATACCTTGTGATATTACGCTACGATCTGTTTCATATTCATGCAGGTTTTTTATTTCACGTTTTACTAACCATGTAAAAGGATTGAACCAGTGGATAATACATACGATACCTATCAGACACAGGTCTCCAAAATGTCCTTTACGAAGGTGGATCTCTTCATGGGCAATGATTTCTGTAGCAAACCGTTCGTAATCCATTTCCGATAGGACAATCCATCCTGCAAAAGAAAAGGAACTGACTTTCAGCGGAGAAACCAATACTCTCCGTCCCCTGTATAAAACGCGGTTGGCCGAAGAGATGATCCTTAAAACATGTACTATAGAGAATATAAAAAAAGAAAAAGAAATAACAGCCCCTATAATATATACCCATACATATATATTTGCAGAAAGTCCGGATGAGGATGCCCCCTGCTCTACTATCCCATGACTTTCTTCCGTTTGCATAACAGTATGTACTACTTCATTTGTGAGAAACAATTCTTCCAGTTGTTTAATAGGTAAATGCATCATAACTCCTTCACTGACCGGAATACGAATAAAAGGCATCGCCATGGACAACAGTATAATAGTGAGTAATATAAACCGGTTAAACCGGAAAAAAGTACCATGCTTCAGTAAAAGGACATACAAACCATAAAACAAGCTTAAACATATTGTCGACTGTATGACGTATAAAAAGAAAGTATTCATGATTTCTTCAATTTTGCGTAGAAAATATAATTGTTATCTCCCTCTGACACTGTATCTCTGAGTTGGGTCAGTTTCTGACGCATAATTTCAGTGATATTTTTGCCTGAAAGCACTTTTTCCAGGTCTTCCAATAAATCCCCTGGATCATAATTCCTTACATAATATCCGTTAGAAAAAGCATATGACGGCCCTCCTATTTCCAGATCACCGAAATAATCATTTTTTAGTTTGAAAAAACTACCTTTTAAAGTTGACTTTTCGACAAAGAAAAATGTATTATTCTGGGTATCCGTGAGATGATCATTAATGATTTTCAGTTCGGCCAAATTTCCCAAATAATGGTCCGGCAGTTCTACATAAGAATGAATAGGTATTTTAGGGGATTCAAAGTTCATGGTAAACCTGGGAATCAATTGGTTGGTTGCTGTATCATAATGATACAACGTATCCTGACGGGATTCATATGCAAATAAGTATACATCCATGGATGATGTGTTTTTACTGGTCATCACATCGTTGTTATAGCCGGTAAAGGCGCCCGATGCATCACGCGGATCAATGGCAAGATGCCCGGGAGCAATACTGCTGATGATTTCTCCCGACATTTTCTGGGTCCAGGCTACATATGGGCTCCCCATCCAGGGAATGGCAATCACAGAAATCATTGTTCCGGAAGGATCAACAAAAAGCTTTCCTTTAGATACATTCATTGGTAACCGGATCGGATCAAGGATTTTACCGGTTAAATCATACACCAGAATAGTTTGTGTTCCCCATGGGAAAATATAAATGCGGTTGTTCTTTTCATCCATTATCTCATCATTTGTCGTTCGATATTCGCCGGGACCTTTTCCATAAGAGCCTATCCGGGTAATAAACCGACCTTCCCTGGTAAACAGTTTATATGGATTATTCCCCGAACCTTTTACCAGAATATATTTTTCACCAATAATGACGGAATTGGTAGATACCAATGCATGTTCGCTGTTCTCTAACTTCACCATCTGCATTTCTTCCGTGAAATAACTTAACGGGAGTATCACCGTATCCTTTAATAGGGAGCGGTCGCAAACGACGATCTCATGTTTTCCGGATGTATAGACATCAGCCACTTTTTTAGTATTTTTCAGATCCTGGGAACATCCTGAACAGATCAATAATAAGCATATAATGACCGTATTTTTCATGGCATTTGATTTATCGCTTGGATTGACCAGCTCTTCTTTGACTGTGGCCTATTTGCTCACTTTTCCCTGTTTCCACTTCACGGATCAAAGCTTTTAGTTCATCGATAGACAACGCTTCCTCTTCAATCAATGTTGAAACAACCATTCTGTATGAATTATCAAAATACTTGGTAACTACATTCTTCAGAGTCGCCCTCTTATATTCCTCTTCCGTTACTGATGCGGCATATTGATAAGTATTGCCATATGCGGTGTAACTAAGGAACCCTTTTTCCTCCAGTCCTCTTACAACTGTTGATAATGTGTTGTAATGTGGCTTCGGATCCGCATAATATTCATGGATCTGCTTTACAAACAATGGTCCTTTTTCCCAGAAAAATGACATGATCTCTTCTTCTTTAGCCGTGAGACGTTTCATGATAAATGATAAATGATAAATAATGAATGATAAATAATGAATGATAAATAATGAATGATAAATAATGAATGATAAATAATATGCAAGTATAACTATTAATTTTAGTTTTCAAACTATATAATTTAGTTTTTTAACTATTTTTATTAGTTTTAAAAAACCAATAATTTTAACACGCTTATATAAAGTGATTTATTTATATTTTCTAAAATTGAACAACAGCTAAAAGATGTAATTTTACAGATGAAAACAATCTTTGAACATTTTAATCATGATGAATCATAAGTATTTCTTATTTTTGTTCTCTGAATCATTTTATATGTCAGGTATAAATAAAATCAAACAACCTATCGCAGAAGAGCTAAAAGCATTTGACCGTCAGTTCAAACAGTCTCTTAAAAGTGATGTCTTTTTACTGAATCTCATTACACAATATGTCTTAAAAACAAAAGGGAAACAAATACGTCCTTTGCTGGTTTTTCTTTCGGCGAAATTATTCGGGGAAATAGGAGAAAAAAGTTATGCTGCCGCATCATTGGTGGAACTATTACATACCGCTTCGTTGGTACATGATGATGTAGTGGATGATGCCAATGAAAGACGTGGACTTTTCTCTGTCTATGCTCTCTGGAAATCCAAAACGGCAGTGTTGTTTGGAGATTATTTATTGGCCAGGGGATTAATGGTGTCTGTAGAAAATCAGGCTTATGACTTGCTAAGAATTGTCTCATTGGCCGTAAAAGAAATGAGTGAAGGGGAATTATTACAACTGGAACATTCCCGTAAACAGAATATCACTGAAGAAGAGTATTTCACGGTTATCCGTAAAAAAACGGCGACACTTATTGCTGCATGTACCGAATCGGGAGCTCAATCAACCGGTGCAAACCCTGAACAGATAGAAAAGATGAAACAATTCGGAATATATCTGGGAATGATTTTTCAGATCAAAGATGATTTGTTTGATTATTTACCGACTGGGCTTGTAGGAAAACCTGCAGGAAATGACATCAAAGAAAAAAAATATACACTTCCTTTAATCTATGCCTTAGAGCAGACACCCGAAAATGACAGGAAAAAAATCATCAAACTGATCAACAGTTCGGCATCCGATTCAAAAAAACTAAAAACGGTCACTGATTTTGTCGTCCAAAACGGAGGATTGACTTATTGCTACAAGGTAATGGATGAATTCAGCCGGAAAGCCATAGATATTATACACAGCTTTCCGCAAAGTGATGTTACAACTGCTTTAGAAGAAGTGGTTTCTTATGTTGTTCAAAGAAAAAGTTAAGCCAACTAGTCTTTTTCTGATCCTCTGGGAATAAGCAATTCTGTAATCTTACCGATCAGATTCTTTAATCGCTTCTGGTCTCTTGATGTACTGATATCGATATTGCAAAAACTGGATTGATTCCGGTGTAATACCAAATAATATATACTGGAGACTAGAATGGCAGCTATCATTTCAAAATCGACATCCGATCCTTCAAAATATTTATTGAAACTATGCAGGATTTCACGTCCCATTTCCTCCCTAAGCCCTGCAATATATTTAGGAATCCCTTTGTTTTCCGATAATTCCCAAAGAAGGAAAGCCTGCAATTCTTCGTTCTTCATAACATCTTCGAACTGCTTTATGATCATATCCCTTCCCGATTCGATCAGATTTTTTCCATCGTTGTTAATTGGCTCCTGAAATACACCCAGCCAATAATCATTGGCAAGGACATACTGTTCCAGCAGATTATCAAAACTACCAAAATGATAATAGAGAGATGATTTATCCACTCCTGCAACTTCCGCCACCCTGTTCACACCTAATTTTTGATATCCTTCCTTACGGAGGACCGTACCAACAGCCTTAATAAATTTTTGTTTGCTGATGAGTTTCTTCTTAGTGCGCGTACCACTCCTTTTTTCTTTTTCCACCGTTGTAATAAATAAGATTGATCATGCAAATATAAATTGAATCTATTTATAATACAATACTTTGCAGTTATTTTTTTGCGTTTAATAAAATCATAAAAACCTGTTACTTTTTTACAGAATATATTTACAGGAAAACCATAGTGTCCCAAAATAACCAAAAAATATTCATTCCGTTACTTTAACTTAACCAAAGGTTGATTCAGCCCATTCACCACATTTTTCACGACCTCGTATTTTTTTATACTTTCAAAAAGCTTGGTTAAGTTTTTAAATCCATAAGCACGTGAATCAAAACTAGGATCGATTTTCCGTAAACTTAAACCTACCTGGGCAATATATACTTCATCATCCTCTCCCAAAGATATATTAAATGCTTTATCAATGAGGGCAATATCCAACTGTTCCCTTTTATGCTGAAGATTCTCTTTTTCAGGAGATAATTTCAGATTTCCGATTTCACTGATATCCTCAGTTGAAGCAATATTTTCCAGATAAGTGAAAATCTCACAGGATTGGATAAAAGCACTAGGTGTTTTCTTTTCCCCGATTCCCATTACAAATATACCCTCTTCCCGTATCCTTTTCGCTAAACCGGTATAATCACTATCACTGGATACAATACAAAACCCGTCTACATTTTTTCCGTGGAGGATATCCATAGCGTCTATAATCAGAGAACTGTCCGTGGAATTTTTACCGGTAGTATAGGAGAACTTTTGTACAGGATTAAAAGAATAAAGATTCAGACCTTCTTTCCATCCGTTCATTTGATTGGATGTCCAGTCGCCATATATTCTTCTTATGGTCGCTTTTCCATACTTTGAAACTTCTTCGAGAATGGCTTGAAAGAGTTTTGGCTGAGAGTTATCTCCATCAATTAAGACAGCGATATTAAATCCTTTCTTATCCATATTTTCAATTTTATTCGGCTGTGTTCAACTCAGGTTAATCATTTTATTCTTAATGCTTCTGTATTTTTAGCAATCTTATGCGAAGATAATATATAAAAAAACAAATATCAAACTTTTCTTCCCGATAACCGTTATTACTCCTGTAATCCTTATCTTTTTTATTAATATCAACTCCGGATTTTCGAATCGCTTTGCTTCCGATACTTTAGTAAGTAAAATCCGGTTGTTCAATTTATTCATTTCAGTACCTGAAAATATCAGTTCAGGATATTTTTCCGCCAAAGACCTTTTTTCCTTAATAATTTCACCAAATGAATAGACAGAGTTTGAAATGACAAGAAAAAAAAATAAATACTGGCTTCTGTTAATCATATTATTTCCGTTTTCTGTAGCCGGTTCCGATATCGAAAAAAAAATATCCGCACCTAAAGTTGGAGTGGTTCTTAGTGGAGGAGGAGCAAAAGGATTTGCGCACATTGGGGTATTGAAAGTATTGGAAGAGGAAGGTATTCCTGTTGATATTATTGTCGGTACCAGTATGGGAAGTCTTGTCGGTGGCGTTTATTCCCTGGGATATAATGCCGATGAAATTATGGAAATTGTCCATAAGATACAATGGGAATCTTTATTAAGTGACGCTGTACTGAGAACCGAACTTTCCTATAATGAAAAGACCCTTAGTCAACGATATCAACTATCATTGCCACAGAGTGCAAAAGGAGCATTGACACTTCCCAAAGGACTGGTCAGGGGGCAAAATGTGATCAATCTTTTTTGCGGACTGACGGCTAATGTACCTGTTGATGCCGATTTTTTATCCTTCCCGATACCATATGCATGTGTAGCAGCCAACATACAAACAGGCGAGGAAGTAGTAATGACCGATGGTTTCTTACCGGAAGCTATGTTCGCCAGTATGGCTTTCCCGGGTTTTTTCCATCCGATGGAACGAAACGGCAAATTACTGATAGATGGTGGTGTTGTGAATAATTTCCCGGTAGATGTCGCTAAAAATATGGGGGCGGATATTATCATTGGTGTTGATGTGACCGGAAATTTTACCGGAAAAGAAGATTTTCAATCTATGTTTGGGATACTTGGACAACTTGTCTGCTTTATGGGAATGGAAAAAGATTCGCTGAACAAGGCCCTTTGTGATATTACTATTCGTCCTGACATAACGGGTTATTCGGTAGCGAGTTTCAATCATGCAGCCGCAGACACTTTAATTAACCGGGGGATAGCTGCAGCTGATTCATTCAGGGAAGTACTCCGGAAACTGAAAACAGAACATGGACTTTGCAAGGAAAACAACAAAGAGAAACTGGTTTTATCTGAAAAGTGGAAAATCACGAAGATATCCATATCCGATGATCTGGAAATAGATAAAAGCATCATCCTTCATAAGATGTCACTTGAAATTCCCGGTGTATACTCCTATGAAGAAATAAAGGCATCAATTGACCGGCTTTACGGTACGGATGGTTTTGAACGCGTTTATTTCAGCCTTAATGATAATCAAAACGGAAAAACGTTGAATCTGAATATTACTCCTAAAAAATCTATTTCATTAAACATTGGTTTTAAAGCTAATACAACCGATGCTGCCGCAGTACTCCTGAATGCTACCCGCAAAGATATATCCAAGACCATCGGATATTTTTCATCCGGCGCGGAACTATCTATCAATCCGGGAGTTACCATGATTGCTGAAACCAAAGGTATCGGCTTTCCTACATTGGGATTCATGATGAAAGCTAAATACCAGAATTACAGATTCTTTCAGGATGGAAAAAAGCAATTTTCTTCCGATATTTTTCATGCAAGCGCTTCCGTTTATGTTGACAGACGACTGAATAACGGATTGACCTTAAGTGTAGGAACAGTCTTCGATTATTTTAATAAAAATACCTTTTATAAATCCGATTATATCCCTCCTGACTTGAAAAATAAAGCAGAAGTGATGGCAAATGGCTACATTTCATTCCAGTGTGATAATTTGAATAATTTTTATTTTCCGACCAGAGGGGTAAGTTTCCTTATTAAATATTCGATTTATACACCGTTGAGGAGTGAAAAAGAATTCGGCAATGACATACTGGTGAATTTCCGGTCGGCGGTTCCTGCCGGAAAGAGAACTACATTTTTGTTTGATATATATAACAGGTCATTACTGAATGAGCATTACCCGCATATTAAATCGAACCTGGTCGGAGGCGAAGGTTATTCCATTTATTTCGAAAATCACCTTCCATTAACGGGAATGCCTCCGTTTACCATCGCCGGAGAGCAGGCTACTGTGTTGAAAGCAGGGGTCAGATTCAGGCTTTTCAAAAACCACTTTCTCACCTTCTCATATAATGAACTGTATCAGGGCAACAAGAGGTTTCAATTCAATGAAAATATGACCATCAGAGGGGCAAGTGCAAATTTTGCCCTAAAAACAATATTGGGTCCTATTGACGTTGGCGCCGGACTCCATTTTTCAAAAGAGTATTGTAAGCCGGGATTTTCTGCCAACTTAGGACTTTGGTTCTAGTCAAACAAGAACAGTTCGGCACATTTTATTGAAAGTTCAATCGATGAAAGATAACTATTCCGGACAACAGTTTTTTGAATGATCAGGTTATTTTTGTTAATGACCTCATGGTAAATCCTGAAGTCATCAAATATTAATCAGCATAAAAATATAAATGTTATGGCAAAAATTTCGGAAATCATGCTCCTGCAACAAGCAGAACAACCTGCATTAACCATTGATGCGACAACTGATATGAATGGAATGTCGCAAATAATCGGTGAGAGTTTTATGAAAATTGCGGCATATATGGAAGAATGCGGCGAGATACCTACAGATATTCCTTTTGTCGCTTATCCGGATTTTGAAAGTTTGAATGAAAAGACGATCAGGATGACGATCGGATTCAAGCTGGCAAAAGCATTACCCGGAAAAGGGGAGATCAAATCAATTCGATTACCTGCAGAAAAGATAGTTTTTTGTCTTCACCGTGGGACTTATGACGAGCTGGCAAAATTATATAACGAAATGATGGAATGGATCAAAACCAAGGGGTATCATGGAACCGGAACATCGGTGGAATACTACTATACAGGTCCGGATGTTCCTGAAAGCGAGCATGTAACCAGAGTAGAGATGTCACTGAAATAAAAACATGTAAATCACTGGCATTCAAAATAAGACTTGTTCGTAAATACACGAATAAACAAAAATTTAAGTATTTACGGACAAGTTTTGGGATTTATCATTTTAATCAATATTCCATGGAGGAACGTTCATCATTTTTATATACATTTGTCTGTAAAATATATTATATAGTCTGATAATAAATGGGAAAGTTTGCTAAATGGATAGGTGGCGGATTAGGTTGGGCCTTTGGCGGACCTATCGGTGGAATATTAGGTTTTATGGCCGGATCACTTTTTGATAGTCTGGATGTCAATATTATCGGAAAACCGGACGGAAAGACTACTATGGGGGATTTTGCCGTAAGCCTGCTGGTACTGATTGCTGCCATCATGAAAGCCGATGGGAAAGTGCTGAAATCAGAACTGGATTATGTAAAACAATTTCTGAGACAGAATTTCGGCGAAAAAGAATCGGTTGAGGCTTTAGGTATGCTTAAGGAATTGTTGAAACAAAATATTCCCGTGGAAGAGGTCTGTGGACAGATACGTCGTCACCTTGACTATTCTTCCCGTCTGCAGCTGGTTCATTTTTTATTCAACCTGGCCAATATCGACGGTCCGGTAACACCTGCTGAACAACGCCTACTCGATATCATTTCCGTAAATCTGGGAGTCAATATTAAAGACGAGCAATCCATCGGTTCCATGTTTTCAAAAGGCACACTGGATGCTGCATATGCTGTCCTGGAAGTCGACAGGAATGCCACCATACCGGAAATTAAAAAGGCATACCGTTCCATGGCCGTGAAATACCATCCGGATAAAGTAGCTTATCTTGGTGAAGACGTAAAAAAAGCAGCCAATGAAAAATTCCAGAAACTAAATGAGGCTTACGAATTAATCAAGAAAGAACGTAATTTTACGTAAAACAATGGAGAATGGAAAATTGAGAATTGAGAATGGAGAACCTGTAGCTCGGCGGAGTCAATGGAAAACTTAGCGCCAGCGATCTCACGAGCGAACTAAGCGGAGCGTTCTCATGAGCGATAGCGAATAACAAAGCGAGTAATTGGGAACTTAGGCGATAGCTGGTCTCATGAGCATCAGCGAGTAATGGAGAAAGTTAAAAAGCAAAAAAGTTCATAAAGTTGTAAAGTAAAATAGTAATGTAGGATATCCAAACTTTCATACTTTATAAATGTTCCGACTTTCAAACTTTATAAACAAAAAGAATGAAGAATGAAGAATGAAGAATAAAAAAGACAGAATGAAAGGAATGCCGGAAAAAGTCACCCGAACCTACTTTCTGACTTTATGAACATTCCGACTTTTTGACTACTTCAATAAACAATAAACAATTATCAATTATAAGATGGTATCCTTAAGAGCAGTAGAACCCGAAGATCTAACACTCCTCTATTTATGGGAAAATGAACGGAATGTATGGAAAGTAAGCAATACGCTGGTTCCATTTTCTAAATTCCAGTTACAACGGTATATCGAGTCCGACCCGAGCAATATACATGCCCATCAGCAGTTAAGGATGATGATCGATTACAACGACAATACAAATATCCGGACAATAGGTACCATCGATTTGTTCGATTTTGATCCGATCCATCAGCGTGCCGGACTGGGCATACTGATTGCTTCGGAAGAAGACCGCAGGCAGGGGTTTGCTTTTGATGCCATACAATTAATGATTGAATATTGCCGGGATGTATTATTCATGCATCAGATCTATTGTAATATATCGGCGAGTAATGAGGCCAGTATCCAACTGTTCGGAAAAGCCGGATTTGTTATTACCGGAACTAAAAAAGAATGGCTTAAAACTGCAAGAGGTTGGGAGGATGAATTCTTCCTGCAGCTGAAATTAAACAGAAATATTATATAATCGATGATTGATAATTGATAATTGAAAACTTAGGCGATAGCCAGTCTTATGAATGTCAGCGAGTAATTGATAATTTAATATCACGTTTTTGTTATCAATAAATAAATAAAATTACATAAAAGGCCCTACTTACTGCATTTTTCATTTTCAATTTTCAATTTTTCATTTTCAATTATTCCCTAATGCCTTCTTTTGATATCCCGATCCTTTTCTCCAGTGTCTTGTTGGTGTGGAAAGAATAAGTATTACCGTCCAGTTCAACTGTAGCCTTTCCCCTGTCGATTTCAACGGTAAAATCCGTATCCGGCATGGTAGATCTGATATACGCCACCAGCACAAAAGCCTTTTCTATTCCGTCTCCCAACCCGAAGTTCCAGACTTCATCAGGTTGTGCCAGCCGGTCTTCACTATAGATGGATTCACCCGGCATCGTTTCCAGTATATGGTACGCCTCTTCAATGGTTTTGCCCTTTAATCCCTCCAGACAAACAGGATTTCTTTCAAGTACGGCTTTTACGAATGGTATCCAACTGATTCCATCCATTTTTCGGTAAGCATAACGGGCCAATGCTGCAAATTCATTTTCCGGAGTCATCTTATTGAGATAATCGATGATCTCCTCACGTGATTGTTCAGTAGTCAGCTTCAATAAAGGCATTTCAACGTACTCCTTATCTTCGCCGGGCAGACGGGGTTCTATATGGATGAAATGACGTATTTCTTCAAACATATTCTTCATACGTGAGCATTCCTCCGGAAGAATATGGTCGATAAAATAATCTTTCTTTTCATCAAAACTTAATTGATTGTTTTTATTGAGGAATTCTTCAAAATCGTTGATGACGATCTTCTGATCTTTAGGAGTAAAATAAAAGTCGCGTGCATCGATCTCTTCAAACAAAGCCTTACGGCTATCTCCGGTGAATTTATTCTTGCTGGAATGTTCATAACTGAAAATGGTACGTAATTCGATATAACACTCTTTATTATTGCGGATATGTCTGTACTGAAAACAATCCCAGAACTCCCCTTTTGTCCTTAAGAAATTTGTAAATACTTCGAAATTAAATTCGGTAGTCAGAAATTCTTTCAGACTCTTTTCAAAGCTTTTATATATCTCAGGATCGATGGTAGCTTTATTATATAATGTATGGACATATCCGGTGAGATGGGAGACAATCGTGATCTTTTCATTTTCAATTGCCCTGCGTGCTTTTGCAGATAATTCCGTTCCGTTATACCACATGGTCTTGGTAACAATACGGCGGTTATTCGTGAAGATCCCGTCACGTTCAGCTATAAAATTTTGCGAATGTAACGGCGTAGCAATCAGGAATATCTTCTCCAGCGGAATACGCCCTACGATGAACATAGCAGCCGCATACAGGGATGATAATGAAACACATTCGCCGGCACCTACCTGGTAACCTTCTTTATGGCGGAATGCCATCATGGCCTCTACGGTTTCTGTTTTCCAGTAAGGAATAATATCGCTATTGTATTTATCCAGTCCGAAATGACGCCGTATATCGATATCAAAATAGTATTTATCGCCTTCATAGCCGAAAAGAGCATTGCTTTGACTAAGGCTTTCGGAATCCACAAATTGACTGAAGCGGGCCATTTCCTTTTCCTTATTGGTGAGTCCCCATGTGTCCAGGTCGAGGTTGAACACAAACCGGTCCATGATATATTGTTTCACCCTGTTGATCTTATAAGTGAAAGATTTTTTCTCAATATTGGAAAACCAGGGATCATCACGCCATTTCCATATCTCAGGAGACATAATATTGGCCAGTACCAACGAATAAAATAATTCGGGGAAAATAAATATCTCCATATCGGATAAGGTATAAGCTGACGAATACCTTTCTAAATCTTTAACGTTTGTCATGTGTGTATTAAAATATGTTATAGTTTCTATTTGATCAATTCATTTTTGCCTTTGTTAATTTAACCGTCTGAAATCCGAATTGTGGGATAAATATATCGGTTTGTATTTTTGTGTTCTTCTTGTCATGTGTTAATGAACCGGTAATATTTCCGTTCAAATTTACCAATTCTATTCTTTCCGCACTACAATTCCAACTTATTTGATGGTTTTTTCTTCCGGATATATTGAAAAACCGCACATATACATCCTGCCCCTTCACAATTATTGAGCTTACTTCAAGCCCTTTGTCCTGAAATTCAAGCAATGACCTTTGTTGTTCAGCTGGAGGAGCATCCACCATCCGCGCAACCAAAGGCTCGTTCCAATAATTACTTTCAGCCTGGATATCAGCTCCTATCCAGTCGCCTGCATGAGGTAACAATGCATATTTTATTCTCGTCGGACCGTGTGTGATATAATTTCTTCCCCATAAAGCTTTACCTATATATTGCACCGTCAATCCCAATGCCAGATCATCAGTATGCAGATAGCTGGTCGTATGATCGCAAAAGAGAGCTACCCCGTTCTTTTTCGAAGCATCTGTAACATCCACCCAATTAAGGATGACATTATGTTTAATGCTGTCCCATGAAGAGTATACCGTATTATCCAACCGGCTTTCACAAACATCAAACGGTGCGTTTTTAAACAAACGGCTTCCCATATTCTTGAATGGGAACCGCAAATGCAATTTATATGCATCATTATAAAAAGCCTTGGCATAATCTTCATTACGGTAGTTATTTTCATGATCATAAGCACCTATTCCGGGAGCCTGATCCCATTTGATTTCAAGTTCGAAATCGATACGGGGTGTATTGGAAACGGTGATATATTGGTGATACGTATTTCCGGCAAATTGATTTTCTACTTTTATCCGTACAAACAGATCCCCGTTTTCAACAACCGTTACTTTTGCTTCGTTGTCAGATCCATCATAAAATTTTCCTTCATGGTATAAATAACCCCGAAGATCATTCAATAATTCACCGTCTTCAACCATTTGAAGCTTACCCATTTTCTTTACGACCCAACTTGAAATAGCACCTCCTCTCCGGGGATCGATAATGAGCGTATGGTAGTCATTATCGATTTTCAGGGTACCATCTTTCAAAAAACTTGCTTTTATCGGTTTTTCTTTCTTTTTCTGATTCCCGATATAATAAGTTGTGAAACCGGCTCCGGGAACAGTGGCATCGAAATGCAGCCAAAATGCATCACCTTCTTTTGTGATCTGGGATCCGACCTCTTCACCGGCTAAATTTAAAATACGCAATTGTAAAGGATCCGTATCAGGATGCAATTTGACAGCAACTCTTTCATTACGGGAAGTACCGAGCGTATTAAATACAACAATACAGGATTTCCTGTCACCTACCGGAAGCCGGTCAAAAATCCGGTCGATTTGTTTTTCAGCCATCCGGTCAGTCAAACCAGTCCATACAGAAACCTGTTCGGCCCATGTTTTTCCGGATTTCAGCCGGTTATAAGGAACGATCCAGCAATCGTGATGCTGTGATAACATCAGCGTCCGCCAAGCTTCTGCAAATTCTTCTTCCTGCCAGGGTTGCCCGGTCATGAGAAAATCCAACGAAGCCATTTTTTCTGCCGTTACCAACAGGTTTTCGCTGGTTCTTATTTCCTGCGCCAACTTTTGTAATACAGGTGCACCCCACACAAGTCCCGGCTTCACATCTTCTAACGTAAACAACCAGTTGTCCGGGTCCACCTTATTTTTGACTCTTTCTATATAATCTGTCCATAAGGTATAAACGGTCGGTTGATACTGGCTTCCCCAGGGTCCTCCTTTCCAGCCGGCATCCTGGAAACACATACCGACAGGATATTCTATACCGTCAGCGAAACATGCCGCAATAAAGTCATTGGAATTGGTCCATGAAGCAGTTTGCCAGGTGGAGTTTTCCACCAATCCTTCACAGGCATAACGCGGAACCGACAATATGGTGGTCCCGTCCGGTCCGGTCCAATTCACCAGTTCTTTTCCGAAAGCAGATGTATATCCACCCCAGCAGGTATTGGGATTTCTCAATACGCCGTATTTGAAGCCGAATCCTTTCAGGATGGCAGGAAGGGAACTGGTAAAACAAGGTTCTTCACAGGAATAAGTAGTAAAAACCGCATCAGGAAAATGTTCTTTTACTTTCGCCATCCCATAAGTAAACTGCCGGATAATACTTTCTCCGGAAATGTTGTAACAATACGGTTGCGCATAATTAGGATTGACAAATTCGATCCGACCGTTTTTCCCTTCTCCGGCAAAGTAATCGCAAAACAACTGATAACCTTCGGGATCATGTATCTTTACACTATCCCATGTTTCAGGCTCAATTTCAAGGTTTATCTTCCATTCGGAATGTTTTTTGAGCTGGTCGATCATGAATCTGGTATTCCATAAAGGGAAATGGCCGTAAATCCCTCCATGATATCCATCTGCAAACCATGCTGTTCTCTGTGCATATCCCAAAGGCATTACCAGTAGGAATAGAAAAATGACTGATACTAACCGGACTTTTCCAATCATGGCAAAATTAGTAAGGCAATTAAAGTCTGATAAGGCTTACTTTACGTTCAACAGGCTGTGCTATTTTGTACA
>JAISOY010000017.1 GCA_031275285.1 Bacteroidales bacterium
ATGAGCCCTACCGGATACGCGATTATGACATATCTATTTCTGATGAGTGGATCGATACGGTACTCAGTCTCCGTAACATAAAGAAGCGTTCAGAGATAAAAGAAGGGGATCCGTTCTCCATGGAAACACTTGAAAAAGAACGGGCATCCATCAGTCAGATATTAAGACATATCGGATATTATACGGCGACTGAAGACAATTTCCGTTACCTTGCCGATACAAGCTTAATGTCTAACCAGGTAGATCTTCAATTAATTTTAAAAGACACGATTGCTCCGCGTATGCACTACATTCGTAACATTAAGGTCATCAGCGGATATGACCCATTTGATGAGCCTCCTTTCAAACTAGTCGATTCTGTTGAATATAAGGATTTAAGCATTCTATATGATAGTACCCATTTTCTGCGTCCTTCTGTGTTACGCAGAAACATCCTGATGGAAAAAGGGGAAAGGTACAGTGATATCAGGGACAAACAAAGTTACAATCTGGTCAACAGCCTTGGAAGTATCAGCAGGACCAATGTACAATATAGCACTGTTAATGAAGGAGATTCCGCCTTGTTAGATTATAAAATATACCTTACCGAAGGAAACATACATGGTATACAGACAGGAATTGATGGAACAAATAAAGCGGGTAATCTGGGTATTGCCGCCAATATTTCTTACAACCATTATAATTTATTCAATGGTGCCGAGCATTGGAATATAAAATTACGTGGCGCTTACGAGTTTGTGAAAAAAAGTACAGATGAAGTGCTTTCTGAAAATTATTATGAGTTTGGGATAGGGACTTCATTAATTTTCCCTCAATTGCATTTGCCTCTTTTCAGGGAGTATATTACCAACAGGTATACCACCACATCGGAATATAGCATCAATTTTGATATTCAACGGCGGGTAGATTACACCCGTAATTTCTTTAACCTTAACTGGAAAGAAAGGTTCAGCAGCCCGAATGGCAATGTCATGCAAACTTATAGCATTATTGACATTAATTATGTTATGATGCCCAAAATCTCACAAAAATTCGACGAATACCTAAAAGAACCAGGAAATGAGCTGACCCGGTTCAGTTATGAAGATATCTTTACTGCAGGAATAAACTATAGTATTGTATTATCTATGCCTAACCAGGGAAAATTCGGAAGGCGCCAGTCATCATTCCGTTTCTTTGCGGAATCATCAGGAAACTTGTTGTATTGGGGATCAGAACTGTTTAAAGCTACAAAATCAGAAAGCGGACAATATCAAGTATTGAATAACCCTTTTGCGCAATTTTTAAAGGGTGACATTGATTTCGCACAGACTTTCAGATTTGATGCAAAAAACACCATTGCAGGGCATTTGGGGTTAGGCATGGCTTATCCATACAATAATTCAAAAATAATGCCTTTTGAAAAACGCTATTTTGCAGGTGGCCCGAATAATGTAAGAGGATGGAACACACGCCATCTTGGTCCCGGAACAGTTAAAGATACAAGTAATCTTGCCACACAGGTAGGCGATATTAATCTTATCATGAGCCTGGAGTATCGGTATAAATGGATCAAATATATTGAACTTGCCGCTTTTGTTGATGCCGGAAATGTTTGGACTGTAAAAGAATATGAAAATCAACCGGGAGGGCATTTTAAATTTTCGTCATTTTACGAGCAGATAGCTGTCGGGTGTGGAATAGGATTACGTATCGATCTGGGGTTCATTGTAATTCGTTTCGACGGAGGTAAACGGTTATATGACCCTGCAGAAGCCAAAAGTGAAAGATTCGTACTTTTCGACAAATTTAAAGGCAATGCTGCATTCTATTTTGCTATTGGCTATCCATTCTGACCGGATATGATACTTCATTTTTTGACACTTCTTTTGTCTTACGAAACAGTATACCTTGCTGCTTATTTCACGGGATATCAATAATCAAAATATCATATTCCCGGATAAAACCGACCCAAGATTTCCAGGACAAAAGTTTTCATTAAGGACATTATTGTTAAGCAAGTACCTGATTTTACCTATAATAAGTTTTTATAAACATTTTGAATTAACCGTATTTATTTTCATTATATTTGCATGATTAATATTAACAAATTAAAATAATACAGACAATGAAAAATCTATTAAAATCTACAGCAGTTCTGGCTATTGCCGGTTGCTTGACACTTTCTTCTTGTATCGGTTCATTTGGACTGGTAGGCAAAATTCATTCATGGAACCAGGGTATAGGGGGCAAATGGGTAAACGAAGTTGTATTTCTTGCTTTCTGTATCGTTCCTGTATATGAAGTCTGTGTATTAGCTGATGCCATTGTATTTAACACGATTGAGTTCTGGTCAGGAAATAATCCAATCGCAGCTGGTGAAGTAAACAATGTTAAGGGTGAAAATGGCATGTATGCTGTTGAGACTCTCGAAAATGGCTATAAAATCACTAATGAAGAAGGTGTGGAAATGAAGTTGGTCTATGATGAAACTTCAAACGCATGGTGTTCTGTTATTGGTGAGCAAACTATGAAATTAGTGACCATTAATACCAACCAAAGCGCTACAGTTCATCTTTCTAATGGATTAGATATGAATGTAGACCTGACAAAAGACGGTGTTCTTGCTTTGCGTCAGGCTTTGGAAGGATCAGCATCATATGTTGCTGCTAAATAAGATATTTCTTTAAAACAATAAAAAAAGCCCGGAGATCCATAGAGGTGGTCGATCCGGGCTTTTTTTATACAACTATTTTATCCAGTATCTCAAATATAGATCTGCGTAACTCAATAGACCTCAATATTTCCTTGTTTTTTTTGCGTTTAAGGCTACAAAACCGGTAACGGGCACCTACTTTTTTTAGAAAAAGATAATAATTAAATGCAAATAAAGCTGAGGGTACAAACAATATAACCATAGTCAGAATTCCCCAGATACAGGGAATAAAAATAATAAATAAAATGGTTATAATAAGGTAATACACAGGAAAAACGACAATTCCTGCTACAAATTGAACAGAACTTACAAATTGCGGATCCTTTATTTTTCCGGAGCTATACTGGGAAAGCTTGTAAGGAATATAATTGAATATCATTCCTAACAGCCAAAATGGGAATCCTAAAATAGAGAGTAACATAAGTAGTGATAAAAAGGAAAAAGAATATGGCTGATCTTCAACCACCCAATCACGGAAATCATATTTATTGATTATTGTCACATATTCTTTTATCTGGTCAGACATTTCTACCATTTCGGCATGCTTTTCCTGTGCATAATCCTCCATGGCATGGATCACCTTCTGTTGTGCCGTCAGTCTATCCCTCCCCTTATTATATTTCAGTCCCAGGCGCCGGATAGCACGTTTTTCATAAAACAGTCGTGCTTGCTCGATTTCATGATAGAATTCCTCATTCTCAATGTTGATCATACCTTCTTTCATCTTGTTGGAAAGGGTATCCTGCAATTGTTTGAATGCCCTGGGTGGATTTTCAATGTATAAATCATAGTAATCCGACATCTCAATGGCTTCCCCGTAATTGATGATCACATCGCTCCGGAACTTTCGGGTATCAGAATATTCGATCCCAACAGGAATAATTTTTACCCCCGGAAGATTGCCGAACTTTTCCTGTGCCTTTAATGCAAACCGGAAAACCCCTTTTTGTAATATCTGCAACCTCTTCATCTCATTATGAATTCCTTCCGGCATAATACCTACAGCAAGGCCATGATGGAGTACTTTCAGCAGAATATCAAATGTCTCCTGGTTATTATCGGAAGTATTTACACCGTCCCGTCTGCGGTAAATAGGAAGTATACGGAGAAAATGAAGGATTTTGATAACAAATGGTTTCTGAAAAATATCTGCCCGTGCAACAAACACCGGTTGCCGGTCCCTGGTACAAAGAATACAGATTGCATCCATCAAAGCATTCTGATGATTAGGTGTATAAATAATCGGGCCTTTCCTGGGAACCCTTTTCTTTCCAATTACCTGAATTTTACGGTAAAAAAAAGTAAATGCCGGACGAACGAAAACATGTAATACAAATGCATATCCCTTCGAAAAACGGCACATTTTTTCTTCCAAACTTTCAGCCATCTGATATTAATATTATATTTTATGATTATGTGCCTGAAAAAGGCAAACAAAATTAATAAAAAAGTACAAAAACAGGATGGTTAATTGTGTTAATCCAGAGATGATATCCTGATTATAGAAAAACGGGAAAAATTAGTAAGTAAGTTATTTTATTGAAAAACAGCATAAAAAACTAAATCCTGAATGCCTTTCTAAAAAAGAGTCGGGTAGTCATCTTCAAATTTTCTAATGATCGACGACAGGATCATTTCTCGCATCAACCTTGACCTGTTACGTATGGCATATTTTTTACAATAATCGTCAATGGCCTTTATTTCCTTGTTGTTAAACAAGATCGTCTGCTTATTGATACGTAACAAGTCTGTATTTTTTTTAGGTCGCCCCATATCTTCCGTTATACGTTTTTTATATTTCATGAAATAACAAAAATACGTATTTTCGGATGATTACCATAACTATCCATCCATTTCGGGAAAAGTTATTCTACGTACCATACCATCAGTTTCCTCGATCAGTACCTTACAAATATCCTTAGGTAAGGATATTTCCGCCTTCTCAGGCCATTCGATAAAACAGTAATTACCTGATGAAAAATACTCTTCACCACCAAAATCAAACACCTCTTCCGGCTTATTGATACGGTAAAAATCAAAATGGTAGATCATTCCGTTTTTTCCTGCATTATATTCATTGACCAATGAAAAAGTCGGACTGGTTACGGTCTTACTGACACCCAATTCTTCACACAGGGATTTTATAAATGTCGTTTTCCCGGCTCCCATGGCACCATAAAAAGCAAAAAGCTTATGCCCTGAGGTAAGCGTTAGAAACCGGCGGGCAGCCGAACCAATATCTGATAGTGAAAACTCAATCGAAGTCATAAGGAGTCTCCTGGTACACATAATAATTCAGCCAGTTCGAGAAAAGAAGGCTGGCATGGCTTTTCCAACGCATCAAAGGTTCTTTGGAAGGATCATCACCCGGGAAATAATTATAGGGAACCTGTATGTCCATCCTTTTCTCCAGATCACGTTCATATTCGCTTTTGAGCGTTAAAGCATCGTATTCCGAATGCCCGGTAACAAATATACGCCGGTTCTCCACATCCCTCACCAAATAAACACCGGACTGTTCCGATTCGGAAACAATTTCGAGCTGGGGTATCTTCTCAATATCTTCCCGGCGTATCTCGGTATGGCGGGAATGAGGCACCAGGAATTTATCATCGAATCCTCTCACAATAGGCGCTTTAGGATTATTTAATGTATGATCGAATACCCCAAACATCTTTTCCGGCAAGGCATATTTAGGCACGCCGTAATGGTAATATAAACCCGCCTGTGCCGCCCAGCAGATATAAAGTGTTGATGTAACACTGTGCTCCGCCCAGTCGATAATTTGTTTCAGCTCGTTCCAATAATCCACTTCCTCATAATCCAGCATCTCCACCGGCGCACCGGTAATGATCAGACCGTCAAAACGATGGAATTTTACCTCATCAAAAGTCTTATAAAAAGTCTCCAAATGTTCGATCGGCGTATTCTTTGAGGTATGGCTGATGGTCTTCAACAGTGTTATCTCCACCTGTAAAGGTGAATTGGACAACATACGCAGCAGATGTGTCTCGGTAGTGATCTTAACCGGCATCAGGTTAAGTATCAACAATCGCAAAGGACGAATATCCTGATGGATGGCACGGCTTTCCGTCATCACAAAAATATTCTCGTCCCGGAGCACATCGGCGGCAGGTAAATTATCTGGTATATTGACCGGCATAAACAGTTTTTTTAATGGGATGCCAAAAATAAAAAAAAGATGCAGCATTCAAACTGATTTTTATCAGTTATTGATAAAAGTTTGGCAGGTTTTTTGTCCCCAATTAATGTGTTTAATGTGATTCATCGTTGAATTGAAAATAACCTTAAAATACTAATCATGGACCGGAATTTGAAAAAGATGGGTGTGTTTGTCCTGCTGCTATTGCTCGCTTTAGGTGGCGGCACTTTATACGGACAAGAAAAAAAATCAAAAAAACAGCGTAAAATAGAGCAAACCGAAAATGTAAAGCAACTCATTGATGCGCAAAATTATATTTTTATTGCAGAGAGGGCCTTACCGCAATCCGGAAGTTCCCGGTATCTGACCACTTCCTACGATGTAACAGTAACCAAAGATGAAGTCAAAGCTTTTTTACCATATTTCGGCCGTGTATATTCTGTGGTTGATCCGACAGAAGGAGGGATCAAATTCAACAGCACGAACTTTGACTATAAAGTAGAGAATGCAAAAAAAGGAGGGTGGGATATATACATTAAGACCAAAGATCAGCGAAGAACCTACGACCTGATCCTGAAAGTTACATCCAGCGGTTCGGCAAGCTTATCCGTAAATGATCCGACCCGCCAGTCCATTACTTTCCGGGGACGTATCGAAGAAATCAAATAATCTTTAATGATAAGGTCATTCAGATGAAATATCCTTGAACATTACTGTTCATCCAACGTAATGAACAAACCTGGATATTACATGTGACCATTAAAAATTAAATTTTATTCACATGAAACTCCTGAAATATTTTCCTTATTATTGTTGATCTTTAATTCTGTATATTTTTCGAGTTAATCATTAAAAATTCTGGCTATGAAAAAAATGGGTATCCTGATCTTGTTGCTATTTTTTGCTGTGGGTAGCAATATTTTATACGGGCAGGGAAAAAAATCGAAAAAGCAGCGGAAAGCAGAACAAACCGAAATGATCAAACAATTGATTGAAAATCAAAATTACGTTTTTAAAAGAACACCACCGCCAGTAACTGATCCGGGATATCCAACAATTTATGAGGTCATTGTAACAAAAGAAGAAGTGATCGGAATTTTACCGTTTTTTGGTGCCCGCTTTGAAAGTGAAAAAAATCCAGAAATCGGGAACAGGTTCAAAAATAAGGACTTTGATTATAAAGTAGAAAATGCAAAAAATGGTGGTTGGAATATTTATATTAAAACCGAAGTAAGGCAGGGACTATATGATATGACCCTGAAAGTTTCACCCAGTGGAATGGCAACTTTAATGTTACGTGACCCGGTACGTGAATGGACCGTAACTTATAGAGGAGATATACAACAGATAATTTAGGATATTTTTCGAATTATTCACTAAAAACCTCAGCCATGAAAAAATTGTATGTATTGGTCATGCTGCTGTCTTTTGCTGTAATTAGCAGTACTACTTACGGGCAGGAAAAAAAATCGAAAAAGCAGCGGAAAGTAGAAAAACAACAAGTTCAACAAGATAAAATAAAACAGATTGTTGAGGCGCAAAACTATGTTTTTGTCCCGGACAAGATTTCGCCCTATTATGATGTCAGGGTAACCAAGGAAGAGGTAAAAGCACATTTACCGTATACCGGACGGGTATATTCGCCTCCGACGGATCCAAGCGAAGGAGGAATTAAGTTTAGTACACAGGACTTTGAATATAAAATCGAAAATACGCAAAAAGGCGGATGGGATATATTTATCAAAACCAATGATCTGCAAAAAACATATGACCTGACCCTGAAAATTACCTCCAGCGGATCAGCCAGCTTATTTGTAAAGGATCCTACACGCACATCCATCAATTTTCATGGTCGTATAGAAGAAATCAAATAATATCTTTTGATGAATCTATAAAAGAACTCCTGAAAATTTACTTTTTGGGAGTTTTTATTTTATAACTGCAATCTACTTTTCCTTTAGAAATAGCCATCAGTTTCCCTACGATCAATTTTCTACGTATAGGAGAGATCCGGTCTATGAATAATTTTCCCTCAATATGATCATATTCATGCTGGATAATACGTGCAGCGACACCATCATACCGCTCAGAATGAGGCTGGAAGTGTTCATCCAGATAATCAATCTTTATCCACTCGGGACGTTTTACCGATTCGCGTATCTTCGGAAGGCTCAGACAACCTTCATTATCGACCCATTCTTCTCCACCGCTTTCCCTAATTATAGGATTAATGAATACTTTCTTGAATGAATGCAGTTCGTCATCGGGATTTTCGTCATCGGCCATTGGCGAACCATCTATGACAATTAACCGTATGGATTTTCCGATTTGAGGAGCAGCAAGACCTACACCATCGGCATGATACATGGTTTCAAACATATCGGCGATCAGTTGTTTCAAATCCGGGTAATCCGAAGTAATTTCCTCGCTCTTTTTTCTCAATAAAGGCCATCCGTAAACATAAATCGGTAGAATCATATCTATTTTAAATCAATCCTTAAATTAATATCCCGGTGAGTCAATACTATAATTGACTACTCCAATCAACCGGAAAAATACAAAGATACAAAATTTGATATTGAGCCGGGTAATCATTGAGCAAAAACTTAACCTTGAAACTTTTGTATAGCTATTTGCGTATAAAGTACCGTATTCTAAAAGATAGTTAAAATTTATTCTGTTTGAAAATGAAAAAAATAAAACTTTTCCCGTTATTTTTAATGCTCGTTGTGGTTATACCTTTTTCCTGCAGTAAGGATAAGGACGATAACAAACCCCTCAGCGAGATTATTGTCGGTACATGGAAACCCACAGATATCAATTTCAAAACAGGAGATAATAATCTGGATAACATCATGAAAAGTTTTATGATAAGGGAAATGGGAAACGTCAGTGAAATACTTGATGAATATGGAACGATGGAATTTACCGCTGACCACCGGTGCATCAACTGGAGGGATGGCAATAAAACATCTGAAGGATCCTATTCGATTTCTGAGGATAACATCACAATTTCCTCTATTGATGGGGACAAAAGTGAAACCATACAATTCCAGGTTGATAATAACGATCAGATCATCATGATCGAAAATCTGCTTGACTTACCCGGATTAGATGAGAGTATGCTGACATCCATTGATACTATCATTCCCGGAGCTTCCAATAAAATAAAAAACGGAGAAGGGTGGGTCACTTTAAAAAGACAATAACGATCTCCCTGCTCAATAAACACAAAAGGGATGGATATTCTATATCCATCCCTTTTGTGTTTATTGATAATTGAAACTTACTTTTTCTCTTCGCCTTTATTCACTTTTACCAGGTCTATTTCAAACACCAGGACACTATTGGGTTTGATTCCACTTTGGGGATGCGGGTTTTCTCCATATCCCATTTCAGCAGGAATATAAACCTCCCAGACAGAACCTTCGTTCATCAGGGTCAATGCTTCGCTAAAACCAGGTACAACACGCATCACACTAAAGGAAACAGTGTCATTATTATCTTTCGAACTATCAAAGACCGTCCCGTCAATCAATGTACCATGGTAAACCACATCTACCATATCTTCTCTTGCGGGTTTAATCCCTGTACCTTCTCTAATAATCCTATACTGCAAACCGCTCGGCATGGTCACGATTCCCTGTTTCTTTTCATTCTCTTTAAGAAAATCCTGTCCTTCCTTTAAAGCTTTATCTGCCAAACGTAAGCGGGCAGCTTCAAAATATTTCATCATAAATGCATTGATCTCATCCATGCTTTCTTCCAGCTTGACCTCATTATTGGCATCTTGCCAGCCCCTGGCCAAAGCATCAATGTTTAATTCTGTTAATCCGGAATTCGTCATTTGCTCTCCGTAAATATGTCCGATATAATATGCAGCAGAATCATCTGCATTTTTGATAGATACTTTGTAATTGGGTTTGCTTCCACATGAGGCCAATACAATTACAGCAAATGTCAATACGCTATAAATTAATCTCTTTGAACTGTTCATAACAATGATTGTTTATAAAAATTTTGTTTGCGAATTTATGATAAAACTTTGATTACTAAGTGTTAAAAAATCCTAATTATTGATGGAGATCAATTCGACCTCAAAAATGAGGGCAGAATTAGGCTCGATAGGTCCGCCCGGACGAGGATTTTCTCCATAAGCCAATTCGGAAGGAATATATAATACCCATTTGGAACCGACCGGCATCAGTTGCAATGCCTCGATCCAGCCGGGAATGACATGGTTTACGATCAACTCTATCGGCATATTTTTCTCTACGGAACTGTCAAATATGGTCCCGTCAATCAATGTACCATGATAATGAACGGTTACCTTATCCGTTGCTTTAGGCTTAGGACCGGAACCTTCGATTAATATCTTGTATTGTAATCCGCTGGGCAAAGTAACAACACCGGGATTCGATTTGTTGGCCGCCAGGAAGTCACGACCATCCTTCAAATTTTTCTGATATTTGAGCTGCTGTATTTTCTGAAATTGGATATTAACAATCAGATTGGCATCTTCGGGTGTCATTTGTAAGGGCTCATTGCGAAGTATCTTATCGATGGTTTTTGCAAACACCTCAGTATTAATAACCTCAAATCCCCCGGATTTTATGTTTTGTCCAAACATAATCCCTAAAGCATAACTCAAAGAATCGGTACCGTTTTTTAAATTTACCGAAGTATTTTTTTGTGCTGATATAATTGCGGAAAAGGCTAAGAATAAAGCAATCCCGATAAATCTAAATTTCATTTATCTTCTTTTGAAGTGCAAAGGTAGTGATATTATTTGCATTCCAATGATAACCATTGAGAATTTTTATTCCGGACAATTTTAGATATTGGAAACTTTTACCTGCCGGAACATATTTTCACATAATATTTATTATCTTTGCATAACACTCTTTAAAAAGATCAGTTATGGGATTTAATCTAACGAGCGGCTTATTCAGCACATCAAAACCAAGGCAATTTAACTATCGCCCGATGTATTATGATGAAAGGAAAGAGCGTCTGGAAAAAATGAAAGCCGAAGCAGAAAATGATAAAACTTATGTCGGTTTACAGAGGGGGTTTTTAACAGAGCGAAGAGAACAATCAAAATTACGCAGGGCATCTTTGGATAAAATTTCAACCATGCGGTTTTTAATGATCCTGGTTATTTTGATTGCGATATTATATTTTATCATGCCGGAGCTATTTCAGGCCATGTGGGCAGGAAAGTAACTCCTAACACTCAAAAAAGCGAGGTTCATTTATAAATGACAGATATTATCCGACTCCTTCCCGATTCGGTAGCCAACCAGATTGCTGCGGGAGAAGTGATTCAGCGGCCTGCATCCGTAGTAAAAGAATTGGTGGAAAATGCCATCGATGCAGGTGCAACATCCGTTGATATTTATTTAAAAGATTCAGGAAAGACCCAGATACAGATCATTGATAATGGTTGTGGAATGTCGGAAACAGATGCACGGTTGGCGTTTGAACGCCACGCCACATCCAAAATCCGTGATTCCAAAGATCTTTTCTCTTTACATACGTTGGGGTTCAGGGGAGAAGCCCTGGCTTCCATAGCTGCAATTGCCGAAGTGCAATTACGCACCAAACGTACGGAAGATGAATTGGGAACCCAGATTGAGATAGCTGCTACCAGGGTTACCGGACAAACTCCGGTACAAAGTAAGGACGGTAGCACCTTTACTGTAAAAAACCTGTTTTTTAACGTACCCGCCCGCCGTAAATTCCTGAAATCGGATTCTACGGAACTGACACACGTGTTGAACGAGTTCAAACGGATAGCCATGGTGTATGAAGATGTAGCATTCTCCATCACCAACAACAAAACAGAGATATACAAACTACCGGCATCCAATATCAGGCAAAGGATTGTCCACATTTTTGGAAAAACCATCAACCAGCATCTTTTACCTATTGAAACAGAAACCACATTGGTAAAAATCAGCGGATTTGTAGTCAAACCTGATTTCGCAAAAAAATCGTTCGGAGAACAGTATTTCTTTGCCAACGGACGGTATATCCGCCATCCTTATTTGCATAAAGCCGTTTTACAGGCATATGAAGGACTTCTGCCGCCGGATTATATACCGGGCTACTTTATCTATCTGGAAGTCCCGCCGGATTCCATCGACATCAATATCCATCCAACCAAAACGGAAGTGAAATTCGAAGATGAACGGGCTATTTTCCAGTTTCTGGTAAGCACGGTAAAACAGGCATTGGGTAAATTCAATATTGCGCCGGCCATTGATTTTGAAGTGGATCCGACCTTACAGATACCTGTATTACGTCCCGATACCCGGATCAATGTTCCTGAGATCAATATCAACCCTAACTACAATCCTTTCAACACTCAGGACTATCCTTCCAAAAGTTCCCGGGACAAAATAAACCTGGAAAAATGGGAAAATCTATATTCCGGTTTTGAAAACGAAAAACACCAGGAAAAAATATTTATGGACGAGGATGATGAAAACACGGCTATCCCTGTTTCTGTCAATGCTTTTCTTCAGCTAAAAGGCAGGTACATCCTTACCCCTGTAAAATCCGGCCTGATGCTGATCGATCAGAAACGTGCACACGAACGGATCCTTTTCGAACAGTACCAGTCACAGGTGGGGAATAATAAAAATATGTGCCAGCAAACTCTTTTTCCTGAACAGGTAGAACTATCACCGGATGAAATGAGCCTGTGGAAGGAATTGAAAGATGATTTTTCTGCTTTAGGATTCGATATTCGTTCATCAGGTGATACCGTTGTAAGTATTCATGGCAACCCCGGGGAAACAGGAAACAAAAATCCTGGGATGATGTTAAAAAAATTGCTGGATGAATACCGGCATTCCGAAAAAGACATGTTTGAAACCCGCCGCGAACGTCTGGCTGCTATGTTGGCGCAGGAATCGGCCATTCCATACAATGAAGCCCTCACCAGTGAGGAAATGAGCCATCTCGTCGAAAAATTATTCGTTTGCGCAACCCCTAATTATTCACCCACAGGGAAGACGGTAATGCATATCCTGTACATGGAAGAAATAGAAAAGTTCTTTTGATCAACTGGTATAAAGCACTTCTCCGCTATAAAACAACCCGAAGCAACCAATATTTCATTATACCAATCAGATTGCTGATGGCATAAATACAATTATCCATTTTCAATTGTCCATTTTCAATTACTTAATATTACATTTGTGAAGATTTTGCCGAAACAATAAAAATGTTTCAGCCTTCATCCAATTCTAATATCAACAGTCAATTTCATAAGGTATGGCCATACTTAAAGCATTTAAAGGTATTCGTCCGGAAAAGGACAAAGCAGCAAAAATAGCATCACGTCCGTATGATGTGCTCAATCGTGCAGAAGCAAAGAAAGAAGCGGAAGGTAATCCGTTATCATTCCTGCATGTGATCAAACCTGAAATCGATTTGCCCGAAACAATGGACGAGCACGATCCGGAAGTATACCGCAAGGGTAGCGAAAATTTTCAGAAGATGATTACCGAGGGTGTTTTCAATACGGATGATAAAGATAAGCTCTATATATATGCACAAACCATGGACGGCCGTACTCAATATGGTATCGTTGGATGTGCTGCCGTTACGGACTATATGGATAATGTGATCCGCAAACATGAATTGACCCGCCCGGATAAGGAAGAGGATCGTAAAAACCACATCCGGGTCAGCAATATGAATTACGAACCGGTCTTCTTCGCCTATCCTGCAGTTGAGGAAATAGATACTATTGTTGAAAAGATAACAGCCGGACCTGCCGAATATGATTTTGTAGCGGACGATGGCATCGGACACCAGTTGTGGGTCATCAACGATGCTGCCGTAATCGACAGGATCGTCACACTTTTTGCTGCTATCCCGAATACCTATGTTGCCGACGGACATCATCGTACAGCTGCTGCCGCACTGGTAGGGGACGAACGCAAAAAGACCCATCCGGGCCACACGGGAGAAGAAGAATACAACTATTTCCTCGCTGTCCATTTTCCGGATAACCAGCTGAAAATTTTCGATTATAACCGTGTAGTCAAGGATTTAAACGGGCTTTCAGAAGCTGACTTCTTAAACGCGCTTGAAAAAGGCTTTACGGTTGAAGAAAAAGGGACTAAAGAATACCGTCCTTCTACTTTACATGAGTTCAGTATGTACTTAAGTGGAAAATGGTACGCACTGAAAGCGAAACCCGGCACTTACAATGACAACGACCCTATCGGATGCCTGGATGTAACCGTACTTTCCGATCTGGTTTTGAATCCCATACTGAATATCACCGATTTACGCAATTCAAAACGTATTGATTTTGTTGGCGGGATCCGTGGATTAGGCGAACTGAAACGCCGTGTCGATTCGGGGGAAATGGCCGTTGCTTTTGCCCTGTATCCGGTCAGCATGAAACAGTTGATCGATATTGCCGATACAGGAAACATCATGCCTCCCAAAACCACCTGGTTCGAACCGAAACTGCGTAGCGGTCTGGTAGTGCATAGTATTGTTTAAAAGCAAAAAAGTTTATAAAGTAGGAAAGTTTGAACGTTTATAAAGTCTGAAAGTAGGAAAGTTTGAACGTTCATAAAGTACGAAAGTAAAAAAGTTACATTTTATTTCATTCCAGGATTGATCACCAGTACACAAAACCCGCGTATCAAGAATATCCTGAAACTGGATAAAGCCCGCGAGCGCCGTGAGCAAAATCTGTTTGTGATTGAAGGTGGTCGTGAAATTTCACTGGCCATAGCAGGCGGATATACATTCCATAGCCTGTATGTATGTGATGAATTGCTCTCTATAGAAGGTAGATCCCTGGTAAAAAAACTGCCTGTACCGGCAGAATCAATAAGCCGGACGGTTTTCGAGAAAATAGCATACCGGGGACAGTCAGACGGGATCATTGCCATAGCGATTCCGAAGCAGTTACAATTGTCCGGCATAAGGTTATCAGAAAAGCCATTCATTATTGTACTGGAAGCGGTTGAAAAGCCCGGTAACCTCGGGGCCATTCTTCGTACCGCAGATGCGGCCCGTACAGATGCTGTTATCGTATGTGATCCACAGACCGATATCTATAACCCGAATACCATCCGGTCCAGTATCGGGTGTGTATTTACACAGCAGGTGATCACCTGTACTTCCGAAGAAGCCCTTCAATGGATGAAACAGTCAGGTATCCGTGTACATGCAGCAGAACTCACCGCCTCCGAATGGTACCATCAGGCCGATTTTACGCAACCGTCCGCTATCGTGATGGGAACCGAAGCGGAAGGACTGACCGGTTTTTGGCTCGATCATGCCGATAACCGAATAAAAATACCGATGCGGGGACGCATCGATTCTTTGAATGTGTCCGTATCGACCGCTATCATGACTTTCGAAGCCATGCGTCAAAGAGATTTTAAATGATGAACGCCATCCTCCTCCTTACTGTTTTTGTCATTTATACCCTGTTCATCTTCCTGATCAGTTGGATCACCTCGCGCAAAGCTAATGAAGACAGCTTTTACCGGGGTAACCGAAGATCACCCTGGTACGTGGTGGCATACGGTATGATCGGTGCATCCCTCTCGGGAGTTACCTTCCTGTCTCAACCGGGATGGGTAAAGGATACACAGTTCTCTTACATGATGGTTGTACTAGGTTATGTAGTAGGTTATGCTGTTATCGCCCTTGTGTTACTGCCGCTTTATTACAGGCTGAACCTGACGTCTATATATACTTACCTGCAACAACGCTTCGGAAATCATACCTATAAAACAGGCGCTTCGTTCTTCATTCTTTCTCGGGGAGTTGGTTCCGCTATGCGTATGTTCCTGACAGTATACATATTGTACCTGTTCGTATTCCAGCATTGGGGTATTCCTTTCTGGCTGGTAAGCATGATCTTTGTACTGCTCATATTACTTTATACTTACAGAGGCGGTATCAAGACCATCGTATGGACAGACACGCTGCAAACCACTTTCATGCTTCTGTCGGTCATCATATCCATATACCTGATCAGTAAAGAAATGGGGTGGAACTTTTCAGGATTGTTCACCCAAGTAAAAGAAAGTGAATATTCAACAATGGTCGTTACCGAATGGACCGACCGTCGTTTTTACCTGAAACAATTCCTTAGCGGAATATTCATCACCATTGTAATGACAGGGCTGGATCAGGATATGATGCAGAAAAACCTCAGTTGCCGTACGCTTCGCGAAGCACAGAAAAACATGTTTACGCTTGGTGGGATCCTGGTACCGATCAATCTGATGTTCCTGACATTAGGTGCTGTTCTTATGATGTATGCACAAGCCAATAATATTCAAATTATTGCTACCGACAGCCTGTTCGCGGATATCGCCATCAATCACCTGGGTACCTTTGCCGGAATCGTATTTATTATCGGACTGATATCTGCCGCTTATTCCAGTGCCGACGGCACATTAACCGCATTAACGACTTCATTCTGCATTGATATCATTGGATTGGATCACCGCGGATTCTCCGAACAAAAGAAGAAATACTTCCGTTACCTGGTACATTTTACCTTTGCTTTTTTGTCATTCCTACTGATCATCGGATTGAAGCAACTCGACAATAAAGCTATCATCGACCGTTTTTTTACTATTGCCGGCTATACTTACGGTCCATTGCTCGGATTATTTGCCTTCGGCCTGTATTCCAAATACAAGGTATACGACCGGCTTGTCCCTTTCATTGCCATAGCTTCTCCTGTCATTACCTATTTCCTCGACCGTTATTCCGAACAGTGGTTCTGGGGTTATAAATTTGGATTCGAGTTATTAATTGTGAATGGCCTGATTACATTTACAGGATTACTGTTATGTAGGAAAAAGAATCTATTGTAAGCCTTTTCCCAGACTGGTAAAGTCAGACAAGCCGATTTTCCGTGAAAACATTTCACCAACCGACGGGATATTTTCCTATTTTTGTTTATTCGGAATAAATCCGGATGAATCCATATAAGCTTCTGTTTAGATGAGCAATACGCACCAAAAAACACTTTGGGATACCATGCCGCAAAAAGAGGTAATCCTATCCGGAAAACCGGATAGCATAAAACTCCTGCATACGGCGGACTGGCATATCGGGCAATTATTCCATG
Organism: Bacteroidales bacterium; assembly: GCA_031275285.1. Classification (NCBI taxonomy): domain Bacteria; kingdom Pseudomonadati; phylum Bacteroidota; class Bacteroidia; order Bacteroidales; species Bacteroidales bacterium. The sequence goes on from JAISOY010000017.1 coordinate 16,993, forward strand.
GTTACGAACGGAAAAAGGAACATCTGTTTTTTTTCGAATGGCTGAAACGAATCATCCGGGAACGTCAGGCAGATGTATTGCTGATAGCAGGTGATATTTTTGACAGCCCCAACCCGTCTGCCGAATCGCAAAAATTGTATTACCATTTCCTACGGGAGCTGACCTCTGAAAATCCCGGTTTGCAAACGGTGATCATTGCCGGTAACCACGATTCCGCCGCCCGTCTGGAAGCGCCTAATCCATTGCTTGAAGAAATAAATATATCCGTTAAAGGCACCATAAAGCACCTTTCCGGAGGTGGGATCGACTTCGGAGATCTATTGGTTCCCTTGAAAAAAAACGGGGAGATCTTTGCCTGGTGTATGACTGTCCCTTATCTGAGACAAGGTGACCATCCGGATGCAGAAACCTATAGTAAAGGTGTATCAGCCATGTATGAAAAAATATATGAAGAACTGGAGGAAAACGGGAATGAGTTGCCTGTAATTGCTATGGGCCATTTACAGGCTACCGGTTCGAGTGTTTCGGAAAACGACCGTTCGGAACGAACGATCATAGGCGGACTGGAATGTGTGGCTCCCGAAGCATTCGATAAAAAGAAGATCGTTTATACCGCCCTGGGACATCTGCATAAATCACAATATGTATCGGGCAGGGAAAATTTACGGTATTCGGGAAGCCCATTACCCATGTCCTTTGCGGAAAAAAATTACAAACAGGGGATTCAACTGATAGAGTTGAGTAAAAATGGGCTAGAGAGGATTGAAAAAATAGAATTCGACACCCCAGTAAAGTTGCTCAGTCTGCCGCAGGAGCCAAAACCGCTTGATCAGGTGCTGGAAGTAATTGCCGGACTGCCTGATGGTGAGCCGGATGATTCTTCACCTTACCTGGAACTGAAAGTCCTGATTACCGGTCCGGAACCTTCTCTGAGGAACCAGATCGAAGATGCATTGAAAAATAAGAAGGTGAGACTGGCCAGTGCCGTTCCCTTCCGGATAAAAGCAGAAGCACACGCCGGAACGATCTCCTATGAAGAAATGAAAGCCATCCATCCCCTCAACATCGCCGAAGATGTTTTCTTCAACAAATACGGTAACTCCATGCCGGATAATATCAAACTATTGCTGCAAAATGTCATAAGGGAGGTGGAAACATGAAAATACTTGCGATCAGGGGAAAAAACCTGGCTTCACTGGAAAATGAATTCGATATCGATTTTACCCGGGAACCTTTAAGGTCATCCGGCATTTTTGCTATTACCGGAAACACCGGAGCAGGAAAATCAACGATTCTCGATGCCCTATGTCTGGCCTTGTTCGATAATGCTCCCCGCCTGAAAGAAGCCGAACAAATCGAGATACTCGATACCGAGGATAAGACCATCACTCAAAGAGACAGTCGTAATATACTCAGACGGGGTGCCGGCGAAGGATATGCCGAAGTGGATTTTATTGCACTGAATGGCGACAAATACCGTTCAAGATGGACGGTAAAAAGGGCCAGGGGCAAAACGGACGGGGCCTTACAACAAACCGGCATTATACTGGAAAATCTATCTGCATCGTCCCAGGAACAGGGGACAAAAACGGAACTGCTGAAAAAAATCACCGAAATTATCGGACTGACATTCGGACAATTTACCCGTGCTGTATTGCTTGCGCAGAATGATTTTTCCACTTTCCTGAAATCTAAGCAAAGCGAAAAGGCAGAGTTACTGGAAAAACTGACCGGAACGGAAGTATATTCCAGAATATCTTCCGTCATCTATCAAAAAACAAGTGATGCAAAAAATGCCCTGAGCCTGATTCAACAACGTATCGCTGACGTGAAATTACTATCTGAGGAAGAACTGGGATTATTCCTTCAGGAAAAAGAAAAGCTGGAATCCGAAATAAAACCGTTAAAAGAGTGGCAGTCTTCTATTGAAAAGAAACAGGAATGGATCAAACAGGAACTGATATTAAAGGATGAAATTACGGATGCAGAAAAGAAACTCAATACGATACTGGAAAAAATACAGGAAGCCGGTAGTCGATACGAATACCTGCATCTGATAGATGTGGCACAGGAAATACGCGACACTTATTTCTCATGGAAAGAAAAACAGAATCAATCCGACAAGGCACTGGAACAGATAACCGTGGGGCGCAAGGCACTGGATGAGATCTCGAAACAACTGGAAATTGCAGAAAAGGAGCTACTGGCGGCCAAAAACAAATGGGAAGAAAATGAACAAAGATACACATCGGCAAAACCGGAAATTGAAAAAGCCAAAGAACTGGATATCACGATCCTGTCTGCTGAAAAAAATGTAAAAGAAAGCCGCGGGGAGTTTGAAATTCAGGAAAAGAACAAAAACGAGACAGAAAAAATAATTACCGTATTGCAGGATGAAATCGCCGGTATCCGTAAGAAGAATGAGGAACGGAAAAACTGGTTCACGGGAAAAGAAGCATACCAACCCATCGTGACAAGGATCGATCTTCTGGTCACCCTGCTGAATGATATACAACTCTCCCAAAAACAGATCTTACAGCATTCGGAAATTTTAAAAAACAGCAAAGGGTTACTCGGCTCTTATCTGGATAAACTGAAACAACAGGAGGCGGAAGCGGAAAGGCTGGACAAACTCCTTCCGGCAGAGATCATGCAATTACGTGCCGGACTGGAAGAAGGTAAACCATGTCCTGTCTGCGGCAGTACCCATCATCCGTTAAAAGAACGTTTTCCTGCAACAGATATCAATGAGAAGGAACTGACCCGTTCCAGGGAGGCAATTGCAAATGCCACCGCCGAAACCCAAAAACACATAGAAAGAACGCAAACAGAGATAACCCAACAAGAGACGCTGATCGGAAATTACCGGAAACAACACGAAGAAACGACCCATAAAGCGGCAGATGCATTCCGTGAAATCCCTGGCTGGGAGAAAGAGCTGGAGAAAGGCCGGTTTCAGGAACGACTGACCAGATTTGCTGAACAGTGGAAAAAAAACGAGGAGCAACTGCAGGCTGGAATAAAAACTGTTGATATACAACAAGCCAGGCTGGAAAACGAAAATATTCATCTGAAACAGATGCTGGATACCTATCATCGAAAAAAGGAAACCTGGCAAAAACATGTTTCGCTTTTCGGACAATTAGAGAAAAAACGGAAATTGTTATTAAACGGAGAAAAAACGGAAACTATTGAGATCCGGTTCCAAAAACTACGGGAAGAGTACACGCAGAAGAAGGAATCTAAAAAGGAGGCAAAGGAAAAACTGGACAATGAGAAAGCCCGGATCAACGGTGTCCTATCCCAGTTAGTCAAGGACAGTGAAATTTACCAAAAAGAAGCAGAAAAACTTTTAAAGGAGGTAAAAGACTGGATCGAAAATCCCAAACATCCGATCACATTTGACCTGCTTACCGGTTTAATGTCAAAAACAGCTACATGGATTGTAGAGGAAAAGAAATACCTGAA
>JAISOY010000018.1 GCA_031275285.1 Bacteroidales bacterium
CTCTTCCGATGCAGATTTGTAATTTGTATTGAATAATCCTATTGTTTTGTTTGAAAATCCGCATTTTTACGAACAAAATGCTCAATAATATTGCTTGATTTTAATTTATAGAAGTATTCTTATTGATAATAAGTAAAAATATAAAATGGGGTAACGCGGCATCTATATTATATTTCAGGAGACAATAGTCTGGCAGCGGTGTATGTGAAACAGGCTGGCAAGCCGGATCGGACGTATTATGCCCATACCGACCATCTGGGGAGCATAGTCAAACTGACGGACAACAACGGCAATCCGGTCTTCCAGGCAAGTTATGATGCCTGGGGCCTGCAAACGTTATCCGAAAGTAATACTTTTTCTTTCCATCGTGGTTATACCGGCCATGAACACTTACCTGAGTTCGGACTAATTAATATGAACGGTAGGATGTACCATCCTGTGCTCGGAAGGTTCCTGAGTCCCGATCCTTATGTACAGGCACCGGAGTATTCGCAGAACTTTAACCGGTATAGCTATTGTCTGAATAATCCGTTGATGTATACCGATCCGAGCGGGGAGATATTTTGGCTTATTCCTGCATTAATTGGGATAGGGAAATCAATGCTTGTTGGCGCGGCAATAGGTGCAGTAGTAAGTGGGGCAACATATTCAATATCTGCTGGAATATCCGGGAACTGGGATAAAAGCGATTTCTGGAAATCAGTTGGATTTGGCACTATTGGTGGTGCCATTGGCGGAGCGTTCTCAGGAGTAGGCGCTGTGGGGGGCTTCGGTCAATTCGGTAATTCATTTGCTTATGGCATGCTAAGTCAGACTTCCAGCTCTCTTATAACTAATGCTATATATGGAAATAGTATTACTTGGGGGAGCGCTGCTGGAAGTATTGCAGGTTCATTTTTAAGTGCCAGTATGCCTACCTTTAAAGGAGTAAAAGGAGGATGGCTTAAAAATGCAGGTGCAGAAATAGGAGTTTCTATGGCAAAAGGGGCCTATGTTGGAGCTTTTTCCGGTACAGTCAGAGGAGTGGTTGACAATGATCCCAATGCAATGATTCAAGGAATGGTTGGTGGCGCTATAAGCGGAGGAAGTGGCGCATTATTACGAATTGGGACAATGGGTCCAACATTTATACCAGACCCTGATATTTATTGTGAAATTGAAGATTTTGGGCAAATTCATCGTACTGGTCTTCTCTTAAGGGCTATTACTGTTGGCAATAATGCTGTTGGGCTTGAGAGTAGAGGTAAATATAGTTTTGATCAAATAAGGGAGATCAGACACCATGAGGGTTATCATGTAGGACAAATAAATGAGTTAGGAGTATTTGGATTTTACTCACGAATTGCATCTCAATATATTGGTGCACTTATTAGTTGGATGGATCCTATGGCTGTTTACCACCAAAGAGGCACATTAGAAAATGTAACAAGAAAATACACTTTTGATAGATTAAAGTACTTTTTTTATGGAAATGAAATTCGTTACAATCGTTTTTTTTAAATTAATTTTAAAAAAATGAAAAATGTAGTAATAATATTACTGTTGTCTTTTTTGTTCTGTTCATGTTCTCCCAAATTTTATAATTTGGATGGTTCAACAAAGTATAACTATTTAAATAGTGGAATAACCATACAAATAGAATTAGACATATATTATCTTGAAAAAGAACAACATTCACTAAAATGGAATAATCTCATCCGATTTAAGATAATAAATGAGGGAGATTCAGAGATAGTGATTAATACCATAAATTGTGAAATGATCGGAAAAAAAACAAAAGTAAAAGGTATTATTAATAATACTGATTTTCCATTATACATACATGGAAAAAATCCTGTAGATTTTTTTGTTCCGGTATCATTTGAATATAGCAGATCCATCGGTGCTAACCATCACGTAATTATTGAAATTAATGATATGTTTATTAATGGGAAAAGAATAGATATTCAACCAGTGACTTTTACATATTCTAAAATTTAGTAATTAAGTGTCTCGTCCTGAAATAGCGTTACAAAAAACAATAGTTCTTTGATTATATAGAATTTTATTGGCAGCGGTGTATGTGAAACAAGCAGGCGAGCAGGATAAAACCTACTATGCGCATACCGACCATCTGGGGAGCATTGTCAAACTGACGGACAACAACGGCAATCCGGTCTTTCAGGCCAGTTATGATGCCTGGGGGCTGCAAACATTGTCCGAAAATAATACTTTTACCTTCCATCGCGGCTATACCAGCCATGAACACTTACCTGAGTTCGGACTAATTAATATGACCCGACCGAAGGGAGAGCATGGAGCGTATAGCGGAATAACCCCTGGTAGGGTGTACCATCCTGTACTCGGAAGGTTTTTAAGTCCCGACCCTTATGTACAGGCACCGGAGTATTCACCGAACTTTAACCGGTATAGCTATTGTCTGAATAATCCGTTGGTGTTTACCGAACCAGCTCGCGCGCGTTTAACTTCGTTGAGATCGGCTATCGCCTAAGTTGTAACGCATGCTGTAAATATTATTTCCATTGTGTTACTTCATTTACCGAAAAGCGGATAGAATCGTGTTTTTCTTCTGCAGCTTTGCCGATTGATACCAGTAGTACGGGAATATAACGTGATGTATCCATCCCTAACGCCTTGGTAACGGCGCCTTTGTCATAACCGCCTATCGGATTGGTATCATATCCGTAGGCCTTCGCAGCCAGCATCAGTTGCATGATCACCAATCCACAATCGGCAAGTATCCCGTCTTTTATTGCCTCGGCGGGTATATTTTGTTTGGCTCCGTTGATAACGCCCAGCATCATCTGGCTGTGTTCCGGAGTCATTAACCCTTTTTCTACCGCTGCCGAATATATCTTTTCGGCATTCGACATAAATTGCAGGTCTCCGAAAACTGCGATCATGGCCGAGCAGGTTTCGAGTTGCTGTTGGTTGAAGCTCATAAAAGGCTTGAGCAGTTCTTTTCCCTCCGGGGTATTCACCACTACAAATCGCCACGGCTGCAAATTGAGCGAAGAAGGTGCTGTCATCGCATCCTGTAGTATTTTTTCTATCTCTTCGCGGCTGATCTTCACCGAAGGATCGTATACACGGATCGAGCAACGCTGTTTCATCACCGCATTTCCATTGTTTTTTACATCTTTTACCTGCATGATTCTTTAGTTTAAGTGTTGATTAAGTAATATAATATCATATTTGCTGAGTGTAATCCATTTGACCAATGTGACTTAAGAAGACAATCAATTGCACTGAGTGCTTCATGTCGTAAAGATAGTTGTTTATTGCGGAAATTAAGGTATTTTATTTCCCCTGCCCGGCATACTTTGTAATTATATCCAATTACCTTGATCGCGCGCGTTTACCTTCGATGAAACCGCTTTGCGCGGTTGTAACGCGTGTGATAGCGTAAATATACTTATAAGGCCGGTTTTTCAGAATGTCGGGTATATCTGAATGATAAGACTATCTGTAAAAGTAATGAAACAAAAATGGGCAACAGGATATTTCACCAATCATAAAATTGCGTATCTTGCACATCTTTTTAATCTATTTATGCATAAAATGAACCGGTATTGGGAAGAAGACCTTGAAGTGATGTCGCGGGGCGACCTGGATAAGTTACAGCTGGAGCGTCTGAAGACGACGTTTAACTATGCAGTTCAATCGCCTTATTATAAAAAAGTATTTGCTGAAAACGGTCTTTCTGCAGATAGCTTCAAACATATCGACGACATTCGTAAAATTCCTTTCACGACAAAGGAAAACCTCCGGAATAATTATCCGTATGGGTTGGTGAGCCTTCCTTTGCGCGATTCCGTCCGGTTGCATTCGTCAAGCGGGACGACAGGAAATCCTACCGTCATTTTTCATTCGAAACATGATCTGGATTCGTGGGCCAATCTGGTAGCACGTTGTCTGTATTCCGTGGGGGTACGCGATACCGATGTCTTCCAGAATACAAGCGGATACGGCATGTTCACGGGAGGCCTGGGATTCCAGTACGGGGCTGAAAGACTGGGGTGCCTTACCGTTCCGGCTGCAGCCGGAAACAGCAGACGGCAGATCAAGTTCATGCAGGATTTCGGCACGACTATCGTTCATGCCATCCCCAGTTATGCCATGAGATTAATGGATGTTTTTACGGAACTGGGACTTGACCCGCACCGGGATACCCGCTTGAA
>JAISOY010000019.1 GCA_031275285.1 Bacteroidales bacterium
TGGATGGAGCTGTTACGATCCACCATTGTAATCCGTATAACAACATTGGAAATAAGGCGGGCTTGTCCTCCAGATTATATTTCATTTTTTGCATCAATTGTTTCTTATAGGTAATACTCGGCACATTTCCGGGATCAGGATGATTTTAACCGGTTGCCGGTGATGAATGATTTATACCGTTCTTCGGCCGGTTTTATATGTTTCCGTCCGGTTTTTGATTGTTTATCGAAAAAAGAAGTCTCTATGGATATCAGGTTTTTCTTTGTTGTTTTTTTCCAGTTTCCGATGATCTTTCCGTTTTGCAGTATCACAGGATAAAAAATACCGTATGAGGTGAATGCTTTCGGATAGTGTTTTTTTTCCAGGACATGAACCCTTTCTTTATAGCTGATCAGAAACTCATCATAGGGAGGTAACAGGTGTAGTGCCCCATCCACTTCATTTGCCTGTGTATAACTTTCATGCAGGTAAAAATTTTCAGAATCGAATCGATCTGTGACCAGTTCCGTTTCAATAAGCTTTATGGCATGTTTTGCTTCGGTAATCGTCAGGCCCGACCACCAGGTAAAATCCTGTAATGATGCGGGAGAATGACTTCTGAAATATTTTTGGGCCAACATGGCAAGGGCTTCATCTTTATATAGTTTTTTTGCAGGAGGGACGCGTTCATCCATCAGTGCATAAGTATGCTTTTTATTCTTTTCGATACCGTTGCAGATCAATCCGTCAGTTTCCGCAAGGGATAAAACGCAGTTCAACTGTGATTTGTCGGCGATGGTCCCTGAAGAAGAAAGTTCTTCACCTATTTCCAGCCTGGTCAGGTGTCTGTTGTTTTTTAGTATTTTTTCCAACTGCTTATAGCTTTTGGAATAGATTGGTTCATCGATCCCGAAATTTTTTCCCCAGGAGAGACAGGCTGATTTGATCCGTTTTCCTGTTAATTGCAGCATCCAACGGACATCTTCGGCTACTACCATATGCCAGGTCGGACGTAATACATGAGTCCGTATAATTTCGCCCGATTCGAGTGCTTTCTCAACTTGCGACAGTGAACCGGATTTTAGCCGGATGCCTACCGCCCATTTTGACATAATACAATCCTGGGCCTGAATGGCTCCCATCCATGAGACCAGCTCCCTGGGATGATCGAATAAGGGTTGAGCCAGTTGCTGACTCAACATGCGGATATTTTTCACCATTGGATTTCGTCCTGATTTGGTTGGTTCCGAATAACTTTTAAGCAATCTGTGCTATTTATTGTTTTCTTATGTCGCATGGATCAAGTGAATTACGTTCGGAAAGCATAACATTAATTGTTTTATATTACTTAAATGCAAATATATAAGTAATCTTTATTGATTATGGTTATTCGAAAAACATTTGATAATTACGGCAAAAAGTCCGGAGAATAAAATAAGGAGTTTTGTTTTCGGATAAACAGGAAAAATAAAAAAAGTCGGTGATCATGGATAAAGATAAAAAAATGTACTACATTAGTGGCTTTAAAACAATATTGATTATGGAACCTAAATACGCACGCAGCATTGAACTGCTAAACAAAGCCATTGCGGAAGAAAATACCGCATCGTTACAATATATGTTATTTCACTTCGTTTGTGAAGACAGGGGATACAGGCCACTGGCAATGTATTTCAAAAAAACCGCTATTGAGGAAATGCGCCATGTCGAGCAACTTGCAGAACGTGTTCTTTTTCTTGAAGGTGAAGTGAAGATGGTGTTGGCGAAAGCAGTAAAAAATTTCGACAAAGTTGAAGATATGCTTAATTATGCACGTCAACTTGAAGTGGAAACGATTGAAACGTATAATGCATGGTCAAAAGAAACCGCTGATCTGGGTGATGCGGCTACCCATAAAATGTTTCAGGACCTGATTGTTCAGGAAGAAGGACATATGGATCAATTCCGTCTGGAAATGGATAATATGAAGGAATATGGGGATAAATACCTTGCATTGCAGGTGGTAGACAACCTGAAGCATCAGGACTAATAGTTTACCTACCGTTTAACGTATTATGAAAGCCTGTTAATTTGATTAACAGGCTTTTTTGTTACGACACCTGTCTTTTACGAAATAAGTTCTATTTTTGTATACTGTGGGTTACGCTTATTTTTATGAAATTAAGCACTCAGTGCTATTTATTGTTTTCTTAAGTAGCATTGATCAATGTTGATTACGTTTATTTAATATGACATTAATTTATTGATATTACTTAATTTAATAATAATGATATGAATTTAAAAAGAAATATCATCGGGACCTTGGGTTTGCTTTTATTTTTGGCTTCATGTGGAAAAACACCCGACCCACCCGCTCCGTATGGACAATTGCCCAACCAGTGGCAATTGGAATGGCAGAAAATGGAATATTATATGTTTATCCATTTCGGTCCGAATACTTTCACCAATGTGGAATGGGGACATGGGAAAGAAGATCCGAAGGTATTCAATCCCACCCATCTGGATTGTCGCCAGTGGGCAGCTACAGCAAAAGCTGCCGGAATGAAGGCGATCATCATTACCGCCAAACATCATGACGGATTTTGCCTATGGCCGAGCCAATACAGTACACATACTGTCCGTGAGAGTGCATGGAAAGAAGGAAAAGGCGATCTTTTGAAAGAATTATCCGAAGCCTGTAAGGAATATGGTCTAAAATTCGGTGTTTACCTTTCTCCATGGGATCAGAACCACCCCAGTTATGGAACTCCGGAATACAACCAGATATTTTCTAATACATTAAAGGAAGTACTGGGAAATTACGGACATGTTTTTGAACAGTGGTTCGACGGCGCCTGCGGTGAAGGGCCTAACGGAAAATTACAGGAGTATGACTGGGACCTGTTTCATAAAACAGTATATGACCTTCAACCGCATGCCATCATATTTAGTGATGTAGGTCCCGGATGCCGCTGGATGGGTAACGAGCGTGGCGTTGCCGGAGAAACCAACTGGTCAACGCTCAATATTAAAGGATTTGGTCCGGGTAAGGGGGCACCTCCGAGAGAGTCGCTCAGTGAGGGGAATATGAATGGGGAAAAGTGGATTCCGGCTGAAACAGACGTATCTATTCGCCCGGGTTGGTTCTACAGTCCAACCACCGATAATAGGGTGAAATCCGTTAGTAAACTGGTGGATATTTATCATACTTCTGTCGGCCGTAACAGTAATTTATTATTGAATGTTCCACCGGACAAGCGGGGCTTGATCCATCCCAATGATTCGGCGCGCCTGATGGAGTTCCGGAAAGTGATTGATGAGTCTTATGCGGTAAACCTGGCAAAGGGTGCCAAAGGAAAAGCCGGTCATGTTCGTGGAAATGCCCGGAAATATGCTGAAAAAAATCTTTTCGACGGCAATTATGACACTTATTGGACTACAGATGACGGACAATTGTCGGTATCTGTTGAAATCGACCTGAAAAACGAAGAATCGTTCAATCGTTTGGTGTTACAGGAGTATATCCCGCTGGGACAACGGGTAAAATCTTTCAGTGTGGAATACTGGGACGAAGGAAAATGGAAACAATTGGACCGGCAAACTACCATTGGTTACAAGCGGATTCTTCGTTTCCCCATGATCACTACGAAAAAAATACGGGTCAATATTGAAGAATCACTGGCATCACCTGTCCTGAATGAAATTGGAGTATATAAAGCGGTTGAAATACTGGAAATGCCGGTCATTACCCGCAATAAAAAGGGAGAAGTCAGTATTGGCTGTGAGTCCTCTGATCCGGTAGTTTATTATACGGTTGACGGTAGCGAGCCTACTCCTTCTTCTGAGCGCTATACTTCTTCATTCCCTTTAGTTGAGGGAGGAATTGTTTCCGCCAGGGCTTTTATCAACGATCACGCTCAAAGTAGTGAGACAGTAAAGGTAGAGTATGACCTTACTCCGATGAAATGGAAAGTGGTTTCTCCGGCAATACCGGGCATCGAGAGAGCGGTTGACGGGAATCCGGCTTCATTTGCATCTATACCCGCCGGGCAGCAAAAGGAGATCACAATCGACCTGGGAGAAGAATTACTGCTGAAAGGATTTTCATATACTCCTGTAGATGGATCCTCCGGAAATATTTACCGGTACAGTTTTTATATAAGCCCAGACGGAAAAAAATGGACTAAAGTGAAAAATAATGCTTCTTTCGATAATATAAAAAATAATCCGGTACAGCAGTTCGTGCGGTTTGACGATCCGGTAAAAGGGCGGTTTATCAAACTGGAAGTCATTGAACTAACAGACTCCGGACGAAATGTCACTATAGGAGAACTGGGTGTTATTACCCGCTAGTGTGATAATGACAAAAATCTTTTGGCAACATTGTAAAAAAACGTACTTTTGTTGATCATCATTTTAAAAATTATTATTGTGGATATTTTTGACAAAATACAAAAGAGCGAAGGCCCCTTAGGACAATATCGTAAGGATGCACACGGATATTTTATGTTCCCGAAACTCGAAGGAGATATAGGTGCACATATGACATTCAGGGGAAAGGAAGTACTTGTTTGGAGTTTGAATAACTATATTGGGTTGGCCAATCATCCCGAAGTTCGCGAAGTAGATGCCGAAGCAGGGAAACGTTGGGGTTTCGGATATCCGATGGGTGCCCGTATGATGTCGGGACAAACCAGTCTGCATGAGAAACTGGAACAGCAACTGGCCGAATTCGAAAAGAAAGAAGATGCTTATCTGCTGAATTACGGTTATCAGGGGATGATCTCCATTATTGATAATCTGGTAAACCGTCATGATGTAATTGTATATGACTCGGAATGCCATGCTTGTATCATGGATGGTTTACGTCTGCATATGGGCAAGCGTTTTGTATATGCACACAATGATATGGAAAGCCTCGACAAGCAGTTACAACATGCTACCAAGCTGACCAAAGAAACCGGCGGAGGTATCCTGCTGGTCACCGAAGGCGTATTCGGTATGTCGGGTGACATGGGTAAACTGGATGAAATTGTCAGGCTGAAAGATAAATATGAATTCCGTATGTTGGTAGATGATGCACATGGGTTTGGTACCATGGGTAAAACCGGCGCCGGAGCATCTGAAGCATTGGGTGTAATGGATGGAGTTGACCTGTACTTCGGCACATTTGCCAAAGCTATGGCAGAGATCGGAGGATTCATAGCCGGTCCTCAGATAGTCATCAATTACCTGCGTTACAATATGCGTTCGCAGATTTTTGCCAAATCATTACCTATGGCTTTGGTAGAAGGCGCAATCAAACGATTGGAGCTGCTTCGTACACGTCCCGAATTGCGCGAACAATTATGGACCGTTGTCAGGGCACTGCAATCAGGATTGAAAGAAAGAGGTTTTGATATCGGAAAAACCAATTCTCCGGTAACTCCTGTATATATGAAAGGACAGGTTCCCGAAGCCACTAATGTGATCCTCGACCTGCGTGAAAATTACAATATTTTCTGTTCAGTAGTGGTTTACCCTGTGGTACCCAAGGATGTGATCATGTTCCGCCTGATACCTACAGCAGAGCATACGATCGAAGATGTTAACTATACGTTGAATGCCTTTTCGGAAGTAAAAGAAAAATTAGCAGCCGGCAAATATGTCGGTGACAAAGTGCGGATGGCATAAACAAAATATTTGAAAACGTTTGTAACATGGATACAATATTCAGTTGCAAACGTTTTTTTATTCTGATCAATTTAGAAATTCAAGATTCACAATTAACTTCGGTGAACCCTTTGGGTTTCGGGGTTCAAAATTTCGGGTTCCAGATTTAATGTAAAATTGTGGTCTGTAATCTTAAATTTTGAATTCGGAACTTTAAATTAAAATAACATGAAAAGTACTGTTTTTGAATCTGTTCACCAGAAACTTGGCGCCAAGATGATGCCCTTTGCCGGGTACAATATGCCTATAGAATATTCGGGGATCAATCATGAACACCTTACCGTGCGTAACGGAGTAGGTGTTTTTGATGTGTCACACATGGGTGAGATCTGGGTCAAAGGGCCTAATGCCCTGGATCTGATACAAAAGATTACCACCAATGATGCGTCGGTCCTGACACCAGGTAAGGCCCAGTACACCTGTATGCCCAATGGTAATGGGGGGATTGTCGACGATATCCTGGTATATTATTATGAAGAGCAAAAGTATCTGTTGGTGGTGAATGCCGCTAATACGGAGAAAGATTGGGAATGGATACAGGCCAACAACAGTATGGGCGCCGAATTGGAGAACGCATCTGATAAAATGTCCCAACTGGCTGTTCAGGGACCTAAAGCAATAGATGTGATGCAGAAGCTGACAACTGTTGACCTGAAAAGTATTCCTTATTATTCTTTTATAACAGCTGAATTTGCAGGAGTAAAAAATGTCATCATATCGGCTACCGGATATACCGGATCCGGTGGATTTGAACTATACTTCTACAATGAAGTCGGAATAAAAATATGGAATGCATTGTTTGAAGCCGGAAAAGAGGAAGGGATTATTCCTGTGGGACTGGCTGCGCGTGATACCCTACGTTTGGAGAAGGGATTCTGTCTCTACGGAAACGATATTGATGATACAACTTCCCCGATTGAAGCAGGATTGGGCTGGATTACCAAATTCACAGACTACAAAAATTTTATCGATAAAGACCTTCTTTTAAAACAAAAGACAGAGGGAGTTTCCCGCAAGTTGATTGGTCTGGAGATGATTGATAAAGGAATTCCGCGTCATGATTATGAAATCACCGATGTAGACGGGAAGAAGATTGGAAAAGTGACTTCCGGAACTATGTCTCCCTGTCTCAAAATGGGTATCGGGATGGGATATGTGGCCATAGAGTATGCTGCCCCGGGGACTGAAATCTATTTGTCCATCAGGGGAAAATTGTTAAAAGCCAGAGTGGTAAAGCCACCGTTTGTAAAATAATAATAAAAAATAGAGGTTGTCCAAAAAGTCCAAAACAACAGCTTAATTACAAATTAAGCCGAACGCTATATTCGTAAAATAAGTGGGTAGCGTTGAGTGGAATTTGTAATTACTTGCGTGAGGGCTCCGCCGTTCCACTCTGAAAATAGCTTTTTGGATAACTCCTTTTATATTCAAATGCATCGAATTACTGTTTGTTTTTCTTCCTCTCAGTTTTTCTTTTATCCTTATTCAGGAAAGAATGCTGTAGCTATTGATATCTTCAGGGCAAGCACTTCCATCTGTACGGCTTTCATGAATGGAGTCAAAGAAGTCATCCCTACCAGTACAGATGAAGAATTGAAAAAATACATCGGAAAATACATTATTGCGGCCGAACAGGATGGTATCAAGCTGGAGTTTGCTGATATAGGAAATTCACCCAAATACTTTACCCGCGAATTAGTGGAGGGGAAAACGGTTGCCTATAGTACCACTAACGGCACCCATACCATTCGACTGGCAGCACAATGCCATAGTGCTGTGGTCGGTTCGTATATCAATATCAGCGCTCTTTGTCGCTGGCTTGAAGCAGGTGAAAAGGATGTATTTCTTCTTTGCTCCGGAAGAAAAGGTTGCTTTAATCTGGAGGATGCTTTATTTGCCGGTGCTGTTGCTCAAAAACTGATTGATTCCGGAAAATTTGATACTGCTTGTGATAGTACGCTGGCTGCGATGGATCTTTGGTCTCTGGCAAAAAACGATTTACCGGACTACATCAAAAAAGCAGCTCAGAATGAGCGTTTACGTAAGATACATTCCGATGATATCATACCATATTGCCTTACATATGACCTGACGGATATGGTTCCTATTTATAAAAATAACAGGCTTGTTCCGATGAAATATTGAGGTTGTCCGTTGGGGTTTCAGAATATTTTTCAGAAAATTCATTCAGACTAACCGGTTTGTTTTTAAGAAATTGTAAGATATTTAGATAGGTTTAAGACGAATAAGCATGATATCGTTCCCGAAAACCTTCAAAAAAATATAAATTTGCGCATAATTTTAATTGATTTATATTTCTTATGAGTGGATTTTTTGGTTGTGTGTCCCGGAAAGAGTGTGTGTGCGATGTCTTTTATGGCACGGATTATCATTCCCATTTGGGTACAAAAAAAGCGGGGATGGCCTTTTATAATGGGGAAAGCTTTATACGGGTCATACACAGTATAGAAAGTGCCTACTTCAGAAATAAGTTTGAACCTGAACTGGATCAGTTTATCGGATCGAATCTGGGTATCGGTATCATCAGCGACATGGAGTCCCAGCCGATAACCATTACTTCGCATCTGGGACGTTATTCCGTTGTTACTGTCGGCCGCATCGATAATCTACAGGAAATATCAGATCAGTTACTGGATGAAAAGATACATTTTGCAGAACTTTCCGGTTCCGAGATCAATCCTACAGAGGTCATCTGTATCCTGATCAATAAAGGGGAAACTTTTAAAGAAGGAATTGAAAATGTCTATAAAACAGTTAAAGGATCATGTTCTTTCCTGATCCTTACGGATAACTGTATTTATGCTGCACGGGACCGGTTTGGCAGGACACCTGTTATTATCGGTAAAGATGATTTCGGGTATGTATTGGCCTCTGAAAGCTCATCATTCACTAATTTAGGCTATTCATATGTCAGGGATATCGGTCCGGGAGAGGCTGTGCGGATTTCCAAAGACGGGGTTACCACTATCATTGAACCTGGTAGCCGAAAACAGATATGTTCTTTTCTCTGGGTATATTATGGATATCCTTCCGCTTATTATGAAGGAATAAATGTGGAAGATGTGCGGTACCGTTGTGGCGGAGCGATTGCCCGGAGGGATAACTTTGATGTGGATTTTGCTGCAGGAATTCCTGATTCGGGTGTAGCACATGCAATTGGTTATTCCAATGCCAAAAGGATTCACTACAAACGGCCGTTTGTAAAATATACCCCCACCTGGCCCCGTAGCTTTATGCCGCAAAACCAGACAATGCGCGACCTGGTGGCAAAGATGAAATTGTTGCCTAACGAAGCATTAACACAAAAATCCAAAATTGTGTTTCTGGATGATTCTATTGTCAGGGGTACACAACTGAAGGATAATGTTGTTAAGTTGAGGGAATGCGGAGTCGAAGAAGTACATATCCGTATCGCTTGTCCTCCCTTGATATATCCCTGTTGCTTTCTGAACTTTTCAACGTCCCGGTCCACTTTTGACCTTTTCGCACGTAGGGTGATACGTGATCTGGAGGGAACATCGGATCTGACGGAAGAGATTTTACAACCTTATACCGATCCGGATTCTGAAAAATATAAAGCCATGGTAAAAGTGATGTGCCAGCATCTGCAATTGGATTCGCTGCAATTCCAACGGTTGGATGACCTGATTGATGCCATTGGCCTTCCTAAGGAACAGTTATGTACACATTGCTGGGATAATTCAAGTTACACGGAATAATCGCCTTGTCCCGGTCGATTTGATATCAGGCATTTTGATGAGGAAGTGCTTGCTGTAGATCCTGGAATAAATCCTCTGCGGATTCCAGTCCGACAGAAAGGCGGAGTGTCTGTTGCCTGATGCCCATTTCCTTCCGTTGCTCTTCGTTAAATGTCCCATAAATGGTACTTGCCGGATGAATGATCAATGTTTTGTTATCGAAAAGGTTGGTTGCCCGTCTGACCAGGCGTAAACGATTGATAAAAGAAAAGCAGGCTTCGCGGGAGGGAAGATCGAAGGTAAGCATGGCCCCGGGATATTTTCCGAATTGCACGTTGCTGAGGGCAAAAAAAGGATTGTTTTCCAATCCCGGATAATTAACGGATATAATACCGTCCAGTGATTGTAGGTGCCGGGCCAGTTCAAGGCAGGTCGCAGCTTGTTGTTTAAAACGCAATTGTAACGTTTCCAGACCCAACATCTGCATATATGCTACCTGTGGGGTCATATAAGATCCTACATTGCGTACCATTTCTTTTTGCATGCGTTCTGTAAAGGCTTTTTTTCCGGATTTTGCATTCCAAACCTTCAGTACCCTGGAAGTACTCCAGTCAAATGTACCATGATCCAATACCAGACCGCCGATGCTGGTGGCTCCTCCTGAAATATATTTTGTCGTAGATACCACTTCAATATTGATACCAAATTCACGGGCGTTGAAAGCACAAAACGGGACTACCGTCGTATCTGCGACCAAAGGGATATTCTTTTCCTGTCCGATCGATGACAATATTTTCAGATCAGCAACTTCCATTTGCGGATTAGTGATTATTTCCACAAAAATCGCACATGTCCGTTCGTCAATACAGGAACGTACTTCATCCGGATCCAGAAGATTACAGAAACGGATTTCTATCCCGAAATTTGTCCAGATATTTTTCATCAATGAATAAGTATTCCCAAATAAATGTGGCGAAGTCACTATGTTGGAACCGGCATATGCAAGTGACATGATCACATGATTAATGGCCGCCATACCTGAATTAAGCGCAGTTACGCTTAAAGCACCGGTGATCGAGCAGATCCGGTCTTCAAAATGTTGTACGGTCGGATTGGTAATCCTGGAATAGGTAGGGTCGGATGAGTATCCGCAAAATGCAGCTTCCATGGCCTCTGCAGTATCAAACTCATAAGCTGCCGTATGGTATACCGGCATAGCTAACGCATGATATGCATCCGTTTTCCTATATGGGACATGAAGTAATTTTGTTTCAAAATGATTTTTTTCCATGGCTTGGTAAATCTGGATTTTCTGTTTATCGCTATTTTTTGAAATAAAAATATTAAAAAAATATAAAATATATGGGTAAATATACAAATTTCCTATCTTTAACCGAAATTTTTGTAGAACTGCACCATTTATCAGTAAATTGTAATGGGTAAGGTGAATTGATCGGGGTAGAATCATATAATTGATAAAGTCAGGGTATATAGTCTGAAGAGAATAATTAAATATAACTGCCTACTTATAGGATAAGTAAAATCTATTATACCATAAAACCACCCTTTTCTTTTCAAAATATTTAAGCAAAAAAGAGATTTATATATGAACATTTAAAACGAATCGTCAATGGAATAAAAAAATCTAGGTACAAAAAGTAGCGTTCAGCTTTATTCTTGTAATCGGAGAACTGGCACTTTTCAAAAATTAACCACGGGAATAATATGTTGATATTCACGCACATGAAGCCATATATAGAATGTTGTCTGCCATTAGATAGGTTGGAAGCAGGGGTTTAGCGTGGGATTAACTTATTTGTGGTTAAGGTATGCCAGTACCTCTGGTACGAATATAGTTTTATCCCACGCTTCTTTCATTTTCAATATTATTAACCGTTTGCCTGGGACGCAAACACATAAACTAATTCAAAATGAAATGCTTTAATTTAATCTCATCTGTTAACAAACTGGTTTTGTTTGTAATGGTTCTTCTTGTTTCCTGCTCTTCAAAAAATGAAGAGCCTTTTTGCGTAACCTATGAAGTGCTCTCAAATACTGTGCAACCTTATAGGCTCACAATTTCTTATAAAGATTCTTCAGGATATGTAGTATTGGATACGGCAATCAATAAACGGTGGTCAAAGAAAATCTGTTTGTCACCCAATGATATAGCATCTTTGTCGGTGACTACCTTACAACATTACAGGCTAAGGGGCAAAGGGATGTATCATCATTCTATGTTTGATGAAAGGAGTAGGAATGTTACGGGGAAAATTATCCATGAAAAGAGAACACTATCCGAATCCGGGAAGACCATTTTAATCTCATTGTTGCCTTCCGAATTATAGGTGTAGTTATTTAGATGTTTATTGTTTTGAGCGCTCATGCCGGATAATTTTTCTCCGGTATTTTTCCCAATACACCAAGTAATAGATCTGCGAACTGTTTCACAGTGGGAATATTGAGTTGTTCACTGGGTGAGTGTGCTCCTTTAATGGTCGGGCCGAATGAGATCATATCCAGCGTGGGATATTTTTCAAGGAATAAACCGCACTCCAATCCGGCATGTATGGCACGAACTATCGGTTGCTTAGAAAACAGGTCGGAATAAACGGTTTTGGTAATTTCCAGGATAGGAGACTGTGGATTGGGGGTCCATCCCGGATAGCCATCGGAATGGGTGACCGTGGCTCCGGCTATTTCAAAAATATCGTGGATATGCCGGGCAATCTCTTTCTTTGCTTTTTCATCATCACTACGTTGGCTGGTGGCAATCGTGATCGTATTGGTTCCGGTGAATTTCACGGATGCCAGGTTGGTTGAAGTACTGACCAGTCCGGGCATCGTCTCACTCATCCTGATTACCCCCGATGGACAGGCTTCAATGGCATTCAGTAATCCTGACAGTGTGTTTATGTCTATTATGGTATCGGCTTTCTCATAAGGATCGATGGAAAAATGAAAACCGGGCGATGTCGTTATTAAGGATTCTTTCCATTGACCTGCGATGGATAAAGCATGTTGTTCAAATTTGTTATAATGAACCGGATCAATAATCACTATGGCCGAAGCTTCTCTTGGAATAGCATTCCGCAAATTACCGCCTTCAAACCGGGCCAATGAGATCCCAAATAATTCGACGGATTTCAACAGGATTTGATTGAGTATTTTTATGGCATTGCCCCTCCCTTTATCGATATCGTCACCTGAATGCCCGCCGGTGAGCCCGGTAATACTTAGTTGGAAGGCCCTCGCATTTGCGGGAATTTTTGTAGTTGTATACCGGAAGACCGCCGTTGTGTCTATTCCACCGGCGCAACCGATAAAAAGTTCTCCTTCGTCTTCAGAATCAAGATTGATCAATATTTCACCGGTCATGAAATTTTCCTCCAAAGCTTTCGCACCGGTGAGCCCGGTTTCTTCATCCACTGTGAAAAGAGCTTCCAGAGGACCGTGTTCTATCGTGGGATCTGCAAGAATGGCCACAGCGGCGGCCATTCCTATACCGTCATCGGCACCGAGTGTGGTTCCGCGTGCTTTCATCCAGTCTCCGTCAATATATGCATTGATCGGTTCGGTAAGGAAATCATGCTGCACATCGCTGTTCTTTTCACCCACCATATCTACATGGCTCTGCAGGATAACGGTTTTCAGGTTTTCTTTGTCTTTAACAGCCGGTTTAAGGATCAGGACATTTCCTGCCGCATCCTGTTTGTATGCCAGATGTTCTTTTTCTGCGAATTGTTTGAGGTAGTCGCAGATCTTTTCTTCATTCTTCGAAGTACGTGGTATCCGGCATATTTCTTCAAAATATTGCCAGATTTTCTGGGTGATATCTGTCATGGTAATTTTATATTTCTTAGAATCCCTGAATTAAAAAATTCCCGGGATATTTTACTGAATCCCGGTATGGCTGTCAATAAACAGACAACTAATAAAAATGTTATGGGGAAGAGACCCCGGAATATGTGATCAAGCTCCTATTTCCCGGATCAGGGAGGAGAGTTTTTCGTAAGTCTTTTGTGATACGGGGACCAGTGGCAGGCGTAGGATATTCTCTGCCATTCCTAAAATATGGAGTGCGGCTTTGATTCCGGCAGGATTGCCATCTGTAAATAAGGCATTGAACAGTTCCAACATCTGGTAATGAATGGCCCGGGCTTCTGAAAAATTTCCGGACAATGCTTCGCGGGTAAGGGCAGCAATTTGCTTTGGAAAAGCATTGGCAGCTACTGAAATAATGCCGTCTCCTCCCAGGGCAATCAGGGGGAGGGCAAATGCGTCATCTCCTGAGATCACGGCAAAATCAGCGGGTCTCCCTTTAATAATTTCCGACATTTGTGAAAGCGATCCCGAAGCTTCTTTCATGGCGACAATGTTGTCTACTTCATGCGCCAGTGTGAGCGTTGTTTCGGCTGTCATATTGATGCCTGTCCGTCCGGGAATATTATACAATATCACAGGTACCGGACTTTCGGCGGCAATAGTTTTATAATGAGCGATGATCCCTGATTGTGTCGGTTTATTGTAATAAGGAGCTACCGATAACATACCGGATATTCCGTTAAAATCAGTGCGTTTGATCTTTTTGACCACTTTTGCGGTATCGTTTCCCCCGATACCAATGACCACCGGTATTTCATCTGCAGCCAGTTCTACTACATAACGTACTACCTTATCGGTCTCCTCACGTGAGAGGGTTACCGATTCCCCGGTAGTTCCCATTATTACTATATAATCTACTTTTTCATCGATACAATGATTCACAATACGGCTTAGTGCCTCAAAATCTATTGTTTCGTCTTTTTTGAATGGTGTAACGATGGCTACGCCCGTACCTTGAAACAGCATAAAAATTGCTTTAAATCAATTTGATAAATAAATCATCCCGGATTTCTCAGATCCGACAGGTACAATTTGACATTTTCGAGAAAATAATCAATCGTATTATGTTTTTTGATGTCGATCATCAGATCATATTCCTGATCTTCATCCCGCAAAACCCCTACTTTGCATTTGGCTACAGATAACCGGGAAATATATTCTACCGGAAAATATGAGTTGATGCTGCAATTGATCAACATATCAAAAGGTTCCCGGATGAACTTGTCTACGGTTTCTCCCTTGGGGATCATCAATAAATTCAGGTCGTTCTGGGTGATAAATTCCATTTCTTTCCAGAAAAGGAAATTATCGGGAATTTTTTTTCCGTCGAAGTAGCCCAGGACGAAATACTTGATTCCTTTCTGTGCCAGGAAATGCATAAATTCTTTTAAATATTTGATGCTTGTTTCATCTGCGGAAGCACAGACAATACCGACATATTTTGCCGATGCGAAATCGAACAGCATTTTTTGCCGTTTCAACTTTGAAGCCTTCCTGCGAAGAACCTTCCGGGCTATTGATAATCGTGCACTTCCTAATACCACAGTGATGCCTACCCTAAAATTATTGTTTCACAAATCTACGGTTTTTTTCCGTAAAAACAATAAGCTGTCTAAAAGGATACCGTTTCGGAATGTTTTCGTACCTTTGATTGAAAATAAGAATACATTCATGAATGAATATTTTCCTTCGAAGGTGCTTCATTTTTGCCCTTTTTGTGGTGCAGATGCTTTTCGGCCCGGTGATGGACATTACCTGCAATGTGGTGTTTGTGGGAAAAAACTGTACATCAATGCAGCAGGTGCGGTAGCGTGTATTATCGTCAATCCGCAGGGGGAAATATTGTTTACCCGGCGTAAGTACGATCCGTCCAAAGGGATGCTGGACCTTCCGGGAGGATTTGTTGATCCGGAAGAAACGGCTGAGAGTGCTGCCCGGAGGGAAGTATATGAAGAACTGAACCTAAAGGTTGATTCGATGCAATATATAGGGAGTTCTAACAATCGTTACCTGTATGGTGGAATTGTATATTTCACGCTCGACCTGGGATTTGAATGTAAGGTTTCGGATTTTTCCACGCTTCGTGCAGGTGACGATGCGGCCGGATATGTATTCCTTGCCCCGGATAAGATCAATATCGATGAAATAGGATTTCTGTCTATCCGGACACTTGTACAACTGTATATTAGGAATAGGGCTGATCAGTAATCTGATATATTAGGATGAAATGCAGGACAGGTACATACAGGACGAGACATTCGACCAGATAGATTTTACTCAAAATGCCTTGGGAAAAGGCGAATATGAAAGTTGCCTGTTCAAGAACTGTAACTTTTCAGGTCAGGATTTTTCCGGATTTAAATTTCTGGATTGCGAATTTAATGCATGTAACCTGAGCCTGGTGAAGCTGGATGATACGGTTTTACAGGATATAAAGTTCAAAGGTTGCAAAATGTTAGGCATTCGTTTCGAAGCCTGTAATAGTTTTGGGTTATCATTTTCATTTGATGGTTGCCAACTCAATCACTCCTCCTTTTATCAATTAAAAATAAAGAAAACCGTTTTCAGCAATTCGCAGCTGGAAGAAGCAGATTTTGCAGGTTGTGACTTAACGGAAGCAGAGTTTGATCAATGTAATCTGGGTAATGCTGTTTTTGATCATACGATACTTGAAAAGGCGGACTTCCGTACTTCCGACCATTATTCCATCGACCCTGAAATGAACAGGATCAGAAAAGCAAAATTTTCGATTTCCGGTCTTTCCGGACTTCTGGATAAATATGATATAGTAATAGAAAAATGAACAGGTAGTTTATTCGTAAAATACGAATAGAATTTATCCAGTCAGGATACTTTTGCCAGATCCGTTAGTTGTTGATGGATGTGCATGACCTGTGGAAGTAGCATACTCTTATCATCATTATTGATCACAAAGTCGGCCAATTTTATTTTTTTCTCCTCGGGCCATTGATTTTTCATACGTGCACGGACTGCTTCCGCATCAACGACATCCCGTTGCCTGACTCTTTCGATACGTAGTTGCTCCGGTGCTGTCACCAGGACGATTTTATCAAATCTTGATGCCGCATTGCTTTCAAACAGGATGGCTGCCTCTTCAATGATGTACGGACTGGTCTGGGCCGCACGCCAGCGGATGAAATCCCTGCCTACAGCGGGATGTACCAACCCGTTTACTTTTTCAAGCATGGATTTGTCATTAAAGATGATTTCCGCCAGTTTTTTTCTATTCAGTAGTTCATTCTCGTATATCTCCTGTCCAAACAATGTTTTCAGGCCTTCCCTCAGCTCCGGGTCGAAATTCATCAGTTCTTTTGCCCTGATATCTGCATAATAGACAGGAACTCCCAACAGTTCGAAAATTTCACAAACCGTTGTCTTTCCGCTACCTATTCCGCCTGTTACACCTACCGTCAGCATCTATTTTTCAATAATAAAATCGACATTCTTCGGATTAAACCGTATATCCGACACATAGGAGGGCGATTTAGCGATGCTGACCTTTGCCTTGGCCATTCCGTCCTTGGCATCCTTGATCGCGTCATAATCCACTACAGCACGAAACATATGCGGCTGTATCTTCTCAAAGCTACTGATCGGTACCAGGCAATTGACCGTCACCGTTCCGGGGAAAGTTTTCAGGGTCAGTCCCTGAGGCAGGTTGATGGCTTCGATAGGTACGGAAACAGAGGCTTCTGTGTGTCTCTCAATGGGCAATACCACACTCACCTCATTCACTGAGTAACTTAATTGTTCTACCGGTTGCAGGGCAAGTTGCACCTGTAATGTATCTTTTAACCGTTTGAATGTTTTGTTTTTGGTGTGCACATACTGGATGGTATCGACAATGGTCCTCGGTCCGGAAACTGTGATCCGGGAGGGAGTGATCCGTATATCGCCTACCGGAAGGAATTCCTTCTCGAATTGCAGCCGGGACTGTACTTTTACGGGAATCTCTTTTTGTACCATTTCACTGAACAGGAATTTCAGGGTATCCGGACTGATCCGCTGCAAACGGATATCCGAGCTTAATTGGGTAGAGATTTTATCAGAAATGGTCTGGGATAGGATATAGTATTCGCTGTCACGGGCACTTCTGCTTTTCCGGAGCGATGAATAGCCGGCATCTACGTTTACCGGATAAAAGGTAAACCCGAGCCGGTACTTCAAAAGTGTGAAACCCTGGGCAGAGACAGTCAGTGACAGATGGTTGCCTGGCGCTTCCACCAGAACTTTATCCGTAGGGAGATTGACATATTTAACTTTAAATTTCAGGTCTGTAGTGTAATCCTTGTTGAGGGCATTGAGATACCATATGACTACCGCAATCACAAAAAACACCAGGTAAGTCAGGAATTCGCTGCTGACCCTTTTTTTGATCCTTTTCCCCAGATTTTTGAGGCCTTCGAGTATTTGACGGTACTTTACAGACATAATAGAAACTGCGATATGGTCCACACTAATAATGTGCGCCAAAAAACGACCAAATATAAAAAAATAAAGTCAACCCCGGAAAAATATCCGCGATTGACTTTGATTATCTTTCTGTTATTTTAATGACAGGCGTTATTTAACATATTTTGACCAGTCTACATTGTGCATGTCACCTGTTTCGTTGAATGCATGATGGAATGCAAAGCAGGCATACAGGTTATGAGGCGTATGTCCTTTTCCCAGTTTCAGGTAATCGCTGAGCAATTGCCGGTAATCGGGATGTACACAATTTTCAATGATGGCCTGGGCCCTTTGTATCGGTGATTTGCCCCTGAGGTCGGCTACTCCCTGTTCGGTGATCAGGATGGATACGGAGTGTTCGTTATGATCCAGATGCGATACCATCGGCACAATGGCACTGATGTTCGTTCCCTTGGCAACGGACGGAGTGGTGAAAATAGACAAATAGGCGTTACGGGTAAAATCGCCGGAACCACCAATACCGTTCATCATCTTGGTGCCTACCACATGGGTAGAATTGATATTACCGAAAATATCTGCTTCCAGAGCGGTGTTGATCGTGATCAGTCCCAGCCTGCGGATGATTTCCGGATTGTTGGAAATTTCCTGCGGACGTAATAATACCTTATCCTTGAAGAAATCAAGGTCTTTGTATATTTCATCCATGGTAGGATTGCTGACAGTCAATGAACAACCGCTGGCGAACCGTACCCTGCCTGATTTCATTAAAGTGATCACGGCGTCCTGTATGACTTCGGTATAAATTTTGAAAACCGGGATGGAGGCATTTTCACCCATCGCGCCCAGAACGGCATTGGCAATATTGCCTACCCCGGACTGTACCGGAAGGAAAGACTGGGGAATACGTCCTGCTTTCATTTCTCCCACCAGGAAGTTGGCTACATTGGCTCCGATTCTGGCAGTTGTTTCGTCCAGCGGGGCAAATTCACCACCTTCATTTTCAAGGTTGGTCTCGACTACGGCTACTACCTTGGCAGGATCCACTTTAATATACGGAGTGCCGATACGGTCATCAGGATGGAAAATGGGAATGGCCTCACGATTCGGCGGCGGTGCGGTCACATATACGTCGTGCATGCCGCGGATCTCTTTCGGGTGCTTATGGTTCAGCTCTACAATGATCTTATCGGACAGCATGCAAAGGGTAGGAGCGATCCCGATCCCTGTCGTGGGAACGATTTCTCCGTTATCCGTAATATCAGCGGCTTCAATAATGGCCACATTTACCTTTCCCAGGAAACCATAACGCAGCATCTGCGCCAGATGGGAGAGATGCAGGTCATAATACGGAGCGTCGCCCGTGTTGATGGCATTCCTTAAATCTTTGTTGGACTGGTAGGGCGTCCGGAATTTGATGGCATGAGCACGTGCCAGGTTACCGTCCAGGCTGTCTCCCGTGGAGGCGCCCGTAAACATTCCTATTTTGAAAGGGTTTCCTTTTTGGTGTTCCGCCTCTGCACGTTTTGCCAACGCTGCCGGAACGGCTTTAGGGCAACCCGCTGCGGTAAATCCGCTGAATCCTACATTGTCATCGTTGTTGATAAAATTCGCTGCTTCCTCAGCAGTCATTACAGGATATCTGCTCATGTCTTTCTGAACTATTGATTAAATATTTTAATGAACCTATGCATTTATTTTTAAGCGCCACAAAATTAAGATTTTTCCCGGGATAATGTACGATTTTGTATTGAAAAAACAGGAACCCGCATACCTGCACCCGAATACGTTTGTTTATCAACATTTTTCCTGTTTTTCTCCAGGCATGCCAATAAATTTTCCGGTTATTTTTTTGTTTCAAAAAAACATGTACCTTTGCAGCCGCAAAAGGAGAGTTGGGTGAGCGGTTTAAACCGGCAGTCTTGAAAACTGTTGTACCGCAAGGTACCGGGGGTTCGAATCCCTCACTCTCCGCCAAGCCGAATGGCAGAATCAAACAAAACACCGTAAATCAGACGATTACGGTGTTTTTTCTTTTCGGGCGACATGCAAAAAAGAGCGTTTTAGAGTACCTTAAACGGACAAAATCGGTGACACATCCATTTGGCTGAAAAATGTCACCGAATTAACTCTAAATGGTTATTATGTAGTGTTTTGCGCCATTTTACATAGCGCGGTTCTCGCCTGCATTTCATACGTTTGTATCATCTAAAAACATTAAAAACGTATGGAACGAGTAACATTCAAAATCCTGTTTTACGTTAAGAAAACACGGATCGCAAAAAATGGCGAAGTACCTATTATGCTTCGCGTTACGGTAAACGGTCTGCGAACCGAAACATCCGTAAATCTTAAAGTTAATCCCAAATCATGGAATGCGGTCGCGGGTAAGTCGGTAGGCAGCACCCGTCAGGACTACGAGTTGAACGCCCGGATAGACACTATCCGTATGCGGGTGATGCAACTCCACCGTCAAATGGAATTGGACGGTGAGTCTATCACGGCTCAAAAGGTAATTGACAAATACCTCGGCAGGGGCGATAAGCCCGTCATTATGCTGTTAGACCTGTTCAGAGAACATAATGAGAAGTGTCTCAAGCTGTCCGGCAACGGCATGGCTCCCGGCACGGTCGAACGTTATGAAACCTCTTACAAGCACACGGCAAACTTCATTGAAGACACATATGGCAAAGAGGATATACCCGTTGCCGACATAGACCATAAATTCATCACTGATTATGAGTTCTGGTTGCGTACCGAACGCAAGTGCAGCCATAATTCGGCGGTCAAATACCTTAAAAACTTTGGTAAGATCGTCCGTATAGCTATAGCTAACGGCTATATCACAAAGAATCCGTTTGCCAATATCAAATTTAAACTTGAAGAAGTCGACCGTGATTTTCTTGAAGACCACGAAATCAAGGCTATGATAGATAAGCCTATTGAGATTGCGCGGTTAGCGCAAGTGCGGGATGTTTTTGTCTTTTCGATTTTCACTGGATTGGCATTCTCGGACATTAAGGGCTTAAAGCAGGAACATATAGTAAAGGATAACAACGGCGCGTTGTGGATAAGGAAGAAACGGCAGAAGACAGGTAATATGTGTAATATCCCGTTGCTGGACCCTGCCAGAGAAATCCTCAACCGCTACAAGAACCATCCGACCTGCATCGAAAAGGGTGTACTGCTCCCGATGCTATGCAACCAGAAGTATAACGCATACCTTAAAGAACTGGCGGCGATATGCGGCATCAATAAGGAAATTTCGAGCCACACCGGGCGTCACTCGTTTGCAACCTCGGTAGCCCTCGCTAACGGCGTATCTATTGAGAACGTGGCAAAAATGCTCGGCCATTCCGATACGAAAATGACCCGCCATTACGCCCGTGTTCTCGACAAGAGCATTATGCGGGATATGACGGTAGTTAATGGGAAGTTCGCCGCATCGACCGACAAACAAAAGGCCGCGCCGACACCGCAGGAACTGACACAGGTTTCCGCCATGACAACGCCCACTCCGGCTCCATCAATCGAGATACCCATTCTCATTCCGCAGACCCGATCCGGCGTACTCAATTAATGCCCCGATGAAAGAGAAAACAACGGCGGCTGACAGTTTAACCGCGCCTACCAAAGGGCTTTTCAAAAAAGCCATAGCTTATTAGGGCATTTTCTTAACGCATCGACAAGTCGAAGCTAAAAATGCCCCAATAAGCCAAGGGGCTTCGCCCCTCTGGACACCCCCAGAGGTCGGCAAATTATCCATCTTAAAATTCACCTCAAAATGGGCTTTGCAGTCTTACATATACAAAAGCCGAAAGGCAATGACAGCGGAACAACCGCCCACATCGAGCGTGCGGTTAGTCCGGCCAATGCCGATCCGGAACGCACTCACTTGAATAAAGAGTTCGTTGATTTTCCGGACGGAGTGGAAACCCGTACCCAAGCGATACAGCACCGCATCGTGAACGCCGGAATTAAGCGCAAGATTAGCCATAACCAAGTGCGGGCTTTGCAGATAATGTTGTCGGGGACGCCGGAGGATATACAGCGCATACAGGCCGACGGTAAACTTGACGAGTGGTGCAACGATAATATCGAATGGTTACAAGATACGTTCGGCAAGGATAATCTTGTTTCTGCTGTTTTGCATATGGATGAGAAAACACCCCACATCCACGCTACCGTCGTGCCGATAGTTACCGGAGAGAGAAGAAAAGCCAAGAAGAAATCTGATGAGCCAACGCCGTATAAACCGAAGGACGGTAAGAAGGCTTATCGCAAGAAATCCCCCAATACCGTCCGGCTTTGCGCCGACGACGTAATGACCCGCGAGAATCTGGAACGAATCCAAGACACCTATGCCGCAAAGATGAACAAATACGGCTTACTGCGTGGAATCAAAGGCTCGGACGCCCGGCACATTACCACACCGCAATATTATCGGGACTTGTATGAGAAGAACGAGGATTTGCGGGAGAGCATCGGGTATCTGGAAGAAGAAAAACAAGATGTTTACAATAAAGTGCGGAATATGTACGACCATAGGGATGAGGCGCGGGAGAAATTCCTCGATATGGACAAGTATGTACGCAACAAGGAGAAAGAGATAACCGCTACCGAAACCCGCATAGAGCAACTAAGGCAAGATTACGAACCGTATAAGGCTCAGGACGATTTGAATTTACTGCTCGATATATTCCCGCATTTTAAAGAGCATCTGCGAGTGGCGAAATACTGCAAAGGCATCGGACTGACGACAGACACTACTAAACAGCTTTTCGAGGGCAAAGACGTAGCCATAACAGGCAAACTCCACTCGCCGGAACACGACAGGGATTTCAGCATACAGGACGCCAAACTGAAACTATTCAAGGAACCGGGCGATACATACAAACTCCGCCTTAACCTAAACGGTCAGAACATCATCGACTGGTTCAAAGAACAATTCTCCAAACTCCGGCAAGCGGTTAGACCGCATATCAAGCTCACCCCGCCCACACAAAAGAAAGGGAGAGGAATGTAACTCCGTGAAGAGACTCCCATAGGCAATTAGGTGTAATATACGCAAGAGATATGAATAGGCTAAATTGCCGTTTTCTATGTTGATAGATATTTATTTAAAAACATTGTGATAGAATGAGGGATAATGCCTATATTTGACAAAAATTGTCAAGTATAAGGATTATAAGAATGCAATCAATAGGATCAACATTAAAATATCTTCGAGAAGAGAAAGGGCTATTGCTTGAAGAAGTGTCGAAACTTACGAATATAGACGTTACACTTCTTAGCCGTATAGAGAATTGTAAACGTCTTCCCACAAAAGAACAGGTAGATATATTATGTAAATATTATCATGCAAAGCAGAATGATATAACAATCCAATGGCTAAGTGATAAAATTGTGTCTGAAGTAAAATATGAAGAGTTAGCAATACCTGCGATGAAAGTCGCAGAAGAAAAAATCAAATATAACTCTACAAATAAAAATGGTTTTTCGTTTGAACTAAAAGGGAAATCCAAGCTGTCACAGGATATCAATAAGATAGTTAATAAGGTTATACAAGGTGATTGTTTAGAGGTAATGCAAATTATTCCGGATAAATCTGTTGACATGATCTTGTGTGATTTGCCATATGGAACAACGCAAAATAAATGGGACTCTATAATTGACTTAACACGATTATGGGCTGAATACGAGCGAATAATAAAGGACGATGGAGTAATTGCCTTAACAGCTCAAGGTGTCTTTACTGCAAAACTTATATGTAGTAACGAGAAATTATTTAAATATAAAATCACTTGGATAAAATCTAAACCTACAAATTTTCTAAATGCAAAGAAACAGCCCCTTAGGAAGCATGAGGATATATGTATTTTCTATAAAAAGCAACCAACATATAATCCTCAGATGACCAATGGAGAACCATATGACAAAGGATTTAGAAAAGATCAATATACTGGTAGTTATGGGGATTTTAAATCCAAGCATGTAAAAAGCGATGGACAACGATACCCTAATGATGTTATTTTCTACGACGATACCCCGATTGATGATTATGTGTACATCAAAACCGCAGAAAGCGAAGGCCCTGTAGTGCATCCAACCCAGAAACCAGTAGAATTAGGGCGATATTTAATAAAAACATACACTAAGCCTGGCGACATTGTCTTAGATAATGCTTGCGGAAGCGGTAGTTTTCTTGTCTCTGCCTTACTCGAAAATCGACAATTTATTGGCATCGAGAAAAATGAAGACGCATTATTGCATAAAGTTGATCCGGTCGATTATATTCAGATTTGTATTAATAGAATAAAAGAGGCACTTAAAAGGAAAGAGATAGAAGACGCGACTTTAAGATTATTTAAAGAGCCAATTACAAAATATCATAAGATTTCATTTAAAGGCAATAAAACTAATCCCTGATTATTATGGCAAAGGTAAATTATAATGAACGTAGTTGGGCGATTGATGTTATTACAGAAATTGCCTTATATCTATCAAGGCGGCATTGGTATTTTAGAGCTGCCGGAGGGGAGAATACTATTAAAGAGAATAAGTCAAGCCTATTCCCAGACGTGCTTATCTTCAAGGATGTTCAAAAAGAAGATATACTTCATGGATGGGAATTAAAAATGCCTGACACCCCTATTAATAATCCTGATTTAATTGACAATGCGAAGAAAAAAGCAAAAATTCTTAAACGCGACAGTTTTCTTGTTTGGAATGTTAAGACAGCAGTATTATATATTAAAGACGGGGAGTCTTTCTCTATATATAAGACTTGGGATAGTATAGACATAAATAACAGGGATGAAGTAAAAGCAAAAGAAGCTTTATGGAAAGCATTGCTACATCAAATACTTGAAGATTTAAATAGCTTTTTCGAAGCAGGAGAGATTAGCGATACAGCATTTGAAATACTGGCTGTCGATGCTGTAATTGATGTTATTTTAGATAATATCCCACTCACTGTAGATAACCTAAAAAGGCGGATGAGAACAAATGCGAGGTTTGCTGCTGAAGTTAACCAATGGTGGCTATCATCTGCATCTGAATATGGTTATAATCCTACAACTGCAGGGGACAAGCCATATCAACTACCGACTTTGTCAAAAGTCATTTTGACAGATTGGGTCATTAAGATTGTCTTTGCCCATATATTGAAGCGTTATTTTAATGAAGCTCGGTCAATAGAAACAATTACTGATACCACAAGTATTTCGGAGGCCGAACAAATCATTTCTGACATATCAACAAATTGTGATTTCTGGAATATATTTAACAAGAACTTAGCACAAGAGTATATCTCATCTACTGCTTGGATCCAGCTAATACAAATTAGTCAATATCTCACAACTGTAAATCTCCAAGATATTGACATTGAAGTGCTACACACATTATTGCAATCGTCAATTGATGCAGCAAAAAGAAAGGTGGCTGGTCAATTTTCAACACCAGTAAATTTGGCTAGCCTACTTGTACGGTTAACTGTAGAGAATAAGGAATTAAATGTTTTTGATCCATGCTGTGGAACCGGTACTATCATTAATCAAGCTTACTTGTTGAAAGAAGAATATGATATCCCGCATAATGAAATTCTGTCGTCAATATGGGCTTCGGATAAGCATTCATTTCCAATACAGCTTGCAACACTAACTCTTTCAAAACCTGATAATATAGGCGAAATAGTTAATATTTTTAGTTCAGATGTAATAAAACTAAATGTTGACCAAAGAATCAAGTTCCATAATCCGAATGATGGGGCAGAGGTAGAAAAGAGACTACCTCGTATGAACTATATTGTATCTAATTTACCTTTCATACGAGAAAAGGCAATTAAAGAATTAAATCCAGACATAGCGGATATAAATGCATGGATAAGAAATGAGACTGGGCTAGACCTATCTCTAAGTGGTAAAAGTGATATCTTTGCCTATATTCCTTTCTACCTTTACAGAATATTAGGAGAAGAAGGTAAAGTCGGCTTTATTTTATCTAATGCATGGATGGGGACTGATTATGGCGATATTTTCCTGAGATTATTCCAACAATTCTATAGTATTGAAAATATAGTGATTTCAGGCAAAGGCAAATGGTTTCATAATGCAGAAGTAGTAACGACCATCATAATTGCCACTAAGAAAAATGCTGTGGGAGCAGAAGAAGATAGAAATAAGACTATAACATTCACAACATTGAATGAGTTCATAGAAAATGTAAATGATACACAACAAATAGCAGATGCAATTCTCGTGAATGGAGAAAACCGACAATTAAATAATCAGCAATATACAATTGCCAGTATTCAACAATTTGAGTCTATGGGCATTCCGTGGTGTGCGTATTTTGCTAAAATCAACTGGCTGCCTGAGATTGCCGCTCAGATTATTAGTTGTAATCAAATTTTTGATTTTACAAGAGGTGAGAGGCGAGGTTGGAATGAGTTGTTTTATCCGGCTGAAGGGCATGGAATTGAAGAAGAATATATTAAACCTATTCTTAAAAATCTACGACAAACAACCGCGTTAACTTGTGCTACAAACAAAGACGCATTCTGCTGTTCTCGAAGTGTTCAGGAACTTGAAGAGTTAAATCATACTGGAGCATTGAATTGGATTCGGCATTTTGAAGATCAAGTAAATGAGACAGGAATACCGCTGACTCAGTCACTCCAGCGAGCAAATATGTATTGGTATGAGATGAAAACCGATAATATGGCTGATTTTGTTGCAAATGTTAACTACGATAAGAGTTTGTTTATTCCTATGCTTCAGGAACGATCTTTTATTGACCAGCGATTGATAGGTCTTTCATTAAAAGAAGAATATCAAGGAGAAGACAAATCGTTATTCCTCGCGCTTTTGAATAGCATTTTTAGCATGTTTTTTATTGAGTGCATGGGATTTGGGAGAGGTCTTGGAGCGTTAGATTTGAGAGCGACTAAATTTGAGTCAGATTTTAAAATGCTAAATCCTAATATATTATCCCAAGAAGATAGAGCACGTATTATAGAAGCTTTCGATCCGATTATGAGGAGAGACAGATTGAATCTAGAGCAAGAAATAGAGCAGGCAGATAGAGTGCGTTTTGAAATGATGCTATTTGAGATATATGGTATTCAACAGTATTATGAGTCGATCAAAAAATCATTATTACATCTTTATAAAATCAGATTTGCTGTAAAGGAGTATATTGAATAATTCAAAGAGGTCTTATATATCCGATGATACCTTAATAATAGATTAACCTCATCGCCCGTTGTTCGCAAAGGTGCAGTATTGAAATAAGATAGTACGGCAAATAGTCCTGCTGAAAAGGTTGGGCGTTTGGCAAAAATTCATATCTTTGTGGCGTAATGAAATGCGGCGCAGATTAGCGCAAGGCCGAACGGACAAAATCGGTGACACTACGATTTACGACATTTTGACAAATTGATTATAAGGCGGTTACAGAAAGGCACAAAATCCCCTCTCTCCGCGAATAAAAAGAAAAATCCTGTAAATTTAGACGTTTACAGGATTTTTTATTTTCAGGAACATGCAAAAACGACTTTTCGATGAAATCGTAATCAAAATTTTCGACAACTCTCGGAGTGCCTAAGATCGTTTATGCTCATATGTTCAGAATCGGGGCAAAATGGCACGAAACGGATAAAAACAGGAACGCGGTGCAAATATATGGTTTAGTTTCAAATTGTTTAAGTCTGCTTCCAATTTTTATGATTTGTATGTTATCTTTGTCTTTCCATACAATTAAAAATGAAAAACTCGATTGCATATTTGCCGAAAGACAAACAGGAAGATTTGTTCTTTGCGGGAAGGGATTTCGACCGCGATATGCCCGTTCAGTTTCTCAACGACGATATCCGCACTTTCAATAAATCAATCGATGAAAGCCGTTATTTCTGCACCCAGATAAAACAAGAAGGGGTTGTGTTCTACGACAGCGGTAAATTCAAACTCTCCCGAAGGAGGAAACTTGACTATGATGAAATAAAACAACAGGCGCAGGAGTATTTTGATGAAAAATTTAAAGAAGCAAATGAATTTCTTGTTGATACTAATAATGCATATAATAGAGAAAATTATAAGAGAGCTTCATTTTATCTTCATCAGGCGTGCGAAAACTATTATTATGCCATCCGATTGACTTTCACGTTGCGGAACAACAAACAGCACAATCTATCCAAACTGTCGTCTTCGGTAAAAAAATATTCGGATGATTTGGAAACGGTATTCCCGCAGAATACGCCCGAAGAAAAACGTCTTTTCGCACTGCTAAAAGCCGCTTATGTGGATGCACGGTATAATCCTCACTTTGTGGTGGCGAAAGAGGATATCGATGCGCTGGTTTCGAAAGTCGAGCTATTTAGGGATATTACGGAGAGGATTTGTGTGGAGAAGATTAAGGAGTATGGGGAGCGGGAATAAAGTTGAATCAAAGGATAAAAGTAAAATCCTTAATATAAACTATTGAAGAAGATAACAATAAATGTAATTTAACTATTGAAAAATTATAATGACAGATTTTAGAGAAAAAGCCAATTTAATATGGCAGGTGGCAGACTTATTGCGTGGCGATTACAAACGTTCTGATTATGGTAAAGTAATTTTGCCATTGACTGTGTTACGTCGTCTCGATTGCGTACTAAAGCCTACAAAAGAAAAAGTTTTGGCTTATCTCCCCAAGATACAAGACAAGTCGGATAGTGCAAAAGACCTGATCCTTAATAAAATTGCCGGACACAATTTTCATAATCATAGTAAGTACGATTTTGAAAAACTGATTGCAGAACCTGAAAAAATAGCCCCCAATTTGCGGAACTACATAAATGGCTTTTCGGCAAGTGCCCGTGAAATTATTGAATATTTCAGTTTTGATGACCAGATAGATAGAATGGATGACCCTAAAGCTGATATTCTCTTTCAGGTAATTAAAAAATTTGCTGAAATAGACCTTTCAGATATGGATACCATGACAATGGGTTATGTGTTCGAAGAGTTGATACGTAGATTCTCGGAGCAATCGAATGAAACGGCAGGGGAACACTTTACCCCACGTGAGGTAATCAAATTATTGGTCAATGTTCTTTTCAATT